>NZ_CBFFRL010000078.1:0-22345 GCF_965644215.1 Phytobacter sp. V69 | reverse complement strand
AAATGAGGTTCCAGTAAACTCCATACATTGTCAGAAATATCGTGGCGCCGATAGGCTGGAATAGTCATGATAATAGGACCTTCTGATTAGAAGGCCCTATTATCAATGATTTTTATCCTCGTGACGACACTATCTAGAGAAAAAGAAAAACATGGGCTACTGATGCCCTTGTCTCCCTCACCCCGCCCCTCTCCCATGGGGAGAGGGGGCGTGAGTGCGGGCACATAACAGATCCCCTCTCCCTCAGGGAGAGGGTTAGGGTGAGGGGAGGACTATGACCACCGAACAACACCAGGAAATCCTCCGTACCGAGGGCCTAAGCAAATTCTTTCCCGGCGTTAAAGCGCTCGATAACGTTGATTTCAGCCTGCGACGCGGGGAAATCATGGCGTTGCTGGGCGAAAACGGTGCCGGAAAATCCACACTCATTAAAGCGCTCACCGGGGTGTACCACGCGGAGAAGGGCACCATCTGGCTGGAAGGTAACGAAATTCGGCCAAAAAATACCGCTCATGCCCAGCAACGGGGGATTGGGACGGTATATCAGGAAGTGAACCTGCTGCCGAACATGTCGGTGGCGGATAATCTGTTCATTGGCCGCGAACCGCGGCGTTTCGGCTTTCTGTGCCGCAAAGAGATGGAAAAGCGCGCCACCGAACTGATGGAATCCTACGGGTTCTCCCTCGACGTGCGTGAACCGCTCAACCGCTACTCCGTCGCCATGCAGCAAATCGTGGCGATTTGTCGTGCCATCGACCTGTCCGCCAAAGTACTTATCCTCGACGAACCCACTGCCAGCCTCGACACACAAGAAGTGGAAATGCTCTTCACCCTGATGCGCCAGCTGCGTGAACAGGGAGTGGCGCTGATCTTCGTGACCCACTTCCTCGACCAGGTTTATCAGGTGAGCGATCGCATCACCGTTCTGCGTAATGGTGGCTTTGTTGGCTGTCGCGAAACGCGAGAGCTACCGCAAATCGAGCTGGTGAAAATGATGCTTGGCCGCGAGCTGGACAATAACGCCCTGCAACGCGCGGGCCGTACGCTGCTCAGCGACAAACCGGTCGCTGCATTTAAAGATTTCGGCAAGAAAGGGCTGATAGCGCCGTTCGATCTGGAGGTTCGCCCCGGTGAGATTGTCGGTCTGGCCGGGCTTTTGGGTTCCGGGCGTACCGAAACGGCTGAGGTTATTTTCGGCATTAAGCCTGCGGACAGTGGCAACGCAATGATTAAGGGCAAGCCGCAGACGCTGCGCTCGCCGCATCAGGCTTCCTGCCTTGGTATCGGCTTTTGTCCGGAAGACCGTAAAACGGACGGCATCATCGCGGCAGCGTCGGTGCGGGAAAATATCATTCTCGCGTTGCAGGCGCAGCGCGGCTGGCTGCGGCCAATTCCCCGGCGCGACCAGAACGCGATTGCCGAGCGCTTTATCCGCCAGTTGGGGATCCGCACGCCGAGCGCCGAACAGCCCATTGAGTTCCTCTCCGGCGGCAATCAGCAAAAAGTCCTGCTTTCCCGCTGGCTGCTGACCAAACCGCAGTTCCTGATCCTCGATGAGCCGACGCGCGGCATCGATGTCGGGGCACATGCGGAAATTATTCGCCTGATTGAAACGTTGTGCGCGGACGGCCTGGCGCTGCTGGTTATCTCTTCGGAGCTGGAAGATCTGGTGGGTTACGCTGACCGGGTGATTATCATGCGCGATCGCAAGCAAATAGCGGAAATCCCACTCGCCGAGCTGTCGGTCCCGGCGATCATGAATGCCATCGCGGCATAAGGAGTACAGTGTGATGCCTCAATCACTTCCGCAAACAGGGTCGTCGAAACGGCGCTTTAAATGGCCGACAGGCACGCCACAAATTCTGGCTTTGCTGCTGGTGTTATTGGTCGACAGCATGGTCGCCCCCCATTTCCTGCAAATTGTGTTACAGGATGGCCGCCTGTTCGGTAGCCCGATTGATATTCTCAACCGTGCCGCCCCCGTGGCGTTACTGGCCATCGGCATGACGCTGGTGATCGCGACAGGGGGTATAGACCTCTCCGTCGGCGCGGTGATGGCTATTTCCGGAGCGACCGCTGCGTCGATGACCGTGGCTGGATACGGTTTACCAATGGTGCTGCTTGCCGCGCTGGGCACGGGTGTCCTTGCCGGGCTGTGGAACGGCGTGCTGGTGGCGATTTTGAAAATTCAGCCGTTCGTCGCCACGCTGATTCTGATGGTGGCCGGGCGCGGGGTCGCGCAACTGATTACCTCCGGGCAAATCGTTACCTTTGATGCGCCAAATCTGGCGTGGATCGGCAGCGGCAAACTGCTGTTTTTCCCCACGCCGGTCATTATTGCGCTGGTGACGCTGGTTATCTTCTGGCTGTTTACCCGCAAAACGGCGCTGGGCATGTTTATTGAAGCGGTGGGGATTAACATTCGCGCGGCGAAAAATGCCGGGGTGAATACCCGCGTCGTGGTGATGCTGACCTATGTGCTAAGCGGCGTGTGTGCGGCTATCGCCGGGGTGATTGTGGCGGCGGATATTCGTGGGGCAGATGCCAACAACGCCGGGCTATGGCTGGAGCTGGATGCCATCCTGGCAGTGGTGATTGGCGGCGCATCGCTGATGGGCGGGCGCTTTAACCTTTTGCTGTCGGTGATAGGGGCGTTGATTATTCAGGGCATGAATACCGGGATTTTGCTCTCCGGCTTCCAGCCAGAGCTTAACCAGGTGGTGAAAGCGGTGGTGGTGCTGTGCGTACTGATCGTTCAGTCGCCGCGCTTTATCGTACTGATTAAAGGAGCGCGTAGCCGTGATAAAACGTAACTTACCGCTGATGATTACCCTGGGCGTCTTTATTCTGGGGTATCTCTATTGCCTGACGCAGTTCCCCGGCTTTGCGTCTACCCGTGTCATTTGCAACATCCTGACAGATAACGCTTTTTTGGGTATTATCGCCGTCGGGATGACTTTCGTGATCCTCTCCGGCGGGATAGACCTCTCCGTCGGTTCGGTGATTGCCTTCACCGGGGTGTTTCTGGCGAAAGCCATCGGCTTTTGGGGGATTTCCCCCCTGCTTGCCTTCCCGCTGGTGCTGGTGATGGGCTGTGCGTTTGGCGCCTTTATGGGGCTGTTGGTTGATGCGCTGAAAATTCCGGCGTTCATTATCACGCTGGCCGGGATGTTCTTTTTACGCGGTGTCAGCTATCTGGTTTCCGAAGAGTCGATCCCAATTAACCACCCGGTGTATGACATGCTGTCCGGTCTGTCGTGGCTTATCCCAGGCGGCGGGCGTCTGAGCGCGATGGGGCTGCTGATGCTGGGGGTGGTGGTTATTGGTATTTTCCTGGCGCACCGCACCCGTTTTGGCAATGAAGTGTACGCCATCGGCGGCAGCGCAACGTCGGCGAACCTGATGGGGATCTCAACCCGTAGCACCACCATTCGTATCTATATGCTCTCGACCGGGCTGGCAACGCTGGCGGGTATCGTTTTCTCTATCTACACCCAGGCAGGCTATGCGCTGGCGGGCGTGGGGGTTGAGCTGGATGCGATTGCCTCGGTGGTGATTGGCGGTACGCTGCTGAGCGGTGGCGTGGGCACGGTACTGGGTACGCTGTTCGGCGTGGCGATTCAGGGGCTGATCCAAACCTACATCAATTTTGATGGCACATTGAGTTCCTGGTGGACCAAAATCGCCATCGGCATTTTGTTGTTTATTTTTATCGCGTTACAACGTGGCCTTACGGTGCTGTGGGAGAATCGCCAGAGCTCGCCTGTTACACGTGTTAGCACGGCGGCAACAAAAAAGTAACACATTGAAATTATTAAAAAGAATTAAAGTTTTTCCGGTGGTGGTCGATAACCTGCCAATGAGGCTTATTTTAAGCCTGAAAAAATCTCTGCTACCGGAAAAACTATCATGCTCAGAACGCTCTCGCTTCGTACTGGTTTGCTTTCCCTCCTCGCTATTATGACTTTCCTGCTGCTGGTGGTAAGCGGCATGGGAATTTATGCCCTCAGCAAAAGCTCTTCCTCACTGGAACGTATTAGCGTTCTGCAAGGCGAGAAAATGGCGCGTCTCAATGAAGGCTACACGCAAATTCTGCGTGCGCGTAATGAGTCGGGTCAGGCGGTACGCATGATGGAAGTGGGTCTGCTGGCGGATGCCGGTAGTGCGGTAAAGATCATTAATAGCGAAATCGACCAGGGCCGTAAGTCGCTGGACGGCGTGATTAAAGCGGGTGTGGATGACGACCAGGGGGCGGCGCTGCTGGCTCAGGTCGCGAAAAGCTACAGCGCATACCTGGACCAGGGCATCAAGCCGATGCAGACGGCGTTAAATCAGCAAAGCGCAGATGCCTATTATGATTTGCTGGAGAGCAAGTTAATCCCGGTTTCACGTCAGTTTGATAACGATATGCGAGCGTTTCTGACCTGGGGTGAAAACCGCGGTAAAGCCGAGGTGAGCGCGGTTCAGTCGAGCAAAAATTTTGTGATGATGCTGATTGTCGTCGTCGCGCTGGCGGCGGCGGGCATCATCGTGCTGGCCTGGCTGTCGCTGCGTCACATGCTGCTTAAGCCGCTGGATGCGTCCATTGTGCAACTGGAACACGTTGCCGCAGGCGACCTGGCATCGATAAGCGTCAGTACCACCAGTAAAGAGTTCAACCGCCTGAATGCGGCGATCGACAACATGCGCCATTCGCTGATCAACTCCGTGACCCGCGTGCGCGATGCCAGCTCACAAATCGATACCGGTAGCCGTGAACTGTCTCTGGGGAACGTCGACCTGGCACAACGTACCGAATCAACGGCAACGTCGCTGGAACAAACCGCCGCCAGTATGGAAGAGATCACCGCCACGGTGAAACAGAACGCGGAGAACGCCGATCAGGCGCATCAGCTGGCGAAATCGGTTTCTGACACCGCCGATCGCGGCAGTGAAATGGTGTGCTATGTGATTGAGAAGATGCGCGACATTTCTGACAGTTCCAGCCGTATCGCCGATATTCTTAGCATGATTGATAGCATTGCCTTCCAGACCAACATCCTGGCGCTGAATGCGGCCGTTGAAGCGGCCCGTGCGGGTGAGCAGGGACGTGGTTTTGCGGTCGTGGCCGGTGAAGTGCGTAACCTGGCAAGCCGCAGTGGGGATGCCGCCAAAGAGATTCGCCAGCTTATCAGCAGCTCGCAGGCCCATGTGTCAGAAGGCAGTGACCTGGCGATGCAGGCGGGCGAAACGATGGATGAGATTGCCTCCGAAGTGATGCGCATGACCAAGCTGATGCGTGAGATTGCCAGCGCGTCGCAGGAGCAGAGTCGTGGCATTGAGCAGGTGAATATTGCGGTTAGTCAGATGGACGAAACGGCGCAGCAAAACGCCTCGCTGGTGCAGCAATCTTCCGCCGCGACCCGCTCGCTGGAAGAGCAGTCCCGCGAATTGCTGGAGGCGATGGCCTCTTTCCGTTTGCAAAATGCGTGATGGTTTGACGATTTTAAAGTAGCCCCGGTAAGCGCAGCGCCACCGGGATTGTCCCGGATGCGGCGTAAACGCCTTATCCGGGTTACTGACTGTAGCCCCGGTAAGCGCAGCGCCACCGGGGATTTCCCGGATGCGGCGTAAATGCCTTATCCGGGCTACTGACTGTAGCCCTGATAAATGTAGCGCCACCGGGGATTTCCCGGATGCGGCGTAAATGCCTTATCCGGGCTACTAATCTGTAGCCCCGGTAAGCGCAGCGCCACCGGGGAGTTTGGGGGGAGTTACGCGTCCGGGAACTCGCGCATCAGACGTTCTACATCATCCACCATATGCTCGTTGCCGACGAAGAACGGACGGCGCTGGTGCAGACTTTGCGGCACGATATCCAGAATACGGTCTTTACCGTCACTCGCTTTACCGCCAGCCTGTTCCGCCAGGAACGCCATCGGGTTGCACTCATACAGCAGACGCAGCTTCCCTTCCGGGTGGCTTGCGGTGCTCGGGTACAGGTAGATCCCGCCTTTTAGCAGGTTACGATGGAAATCCGCTACCAGTGAGCCGATGTAGCGGGTGGTGTAAGGGCGCTGAGTCGCTTTATCTTCTTCCTGACAGAACTTGAGATACTTCTTCACGCCCAGCGGGAATTTGATGTAGTTGCCTTCGTTGATGGAGTAGGTGTTGCCTTTTTCCGGGAAGCGCATACGTTCCTGGCACAGGCAGAACACACCCAGAGACGGGTCGTAGGTGAAGGCGTGTACGCCACAGCCGGTGGTGTAAACCAGCATGGTGGAAGAGCCATAGACGACATAGCCTGCGGCAACCTGCTGGCTGCCCGGCTGCAGGAAATCTTCTTCGGTGACAGGTGTACCTACCGGCGTAACGCGGCGGTAGATAGAGAAGATGGTACCAACAGAAACGTTAACATCGATGTTACTGGAGCCGTCCAGAGGATCCATAAGCACAACATACTTCGCGTGTTCGCAACCTTCGAAGACAACGATTTCATCTTCTTCCTCAGAGGCGATACCCGCGACAATATCACGCGCACGCAGCGCGGCTTTCAGTTTTTCATTGGCGAACAGGTCGAGTTTTTGTTGCTCCTCGCCCTGGACGTTCTCGGCGCCGCTGGCACCCAGGATATCAACCAGACCTGCTTTGTTGATATCGCGATGGATGATTTTGGCACCCAGTTTTATTGCCGAGAGCAGTGCGGTCAGCTCGCCGGTAGCATGAGAAAATTCATGCTGCTTTTCGACAATAAATTCACCTAACGTTTTCATACCCTGTCCCTACATTTTATATGGAGTAATGTGACTGCAACAATATTAACAAAGATTCAAATGTTCGCGCACAGGTGAATCGCGCCAGCAGGATACGGATTATCCTGAAATGCATTTCCGTCATGTGAGACAAGAGGGTAAAATGTGCGCCGTAGATAAGAAGGATAGAGACGAATGCGCATTCATATTTTGGGGATTTGTGGCACCTTCATGGGCGGACTGGCGCTGCTGGCGCGCTCATTAGGTCACGAGGTAACGGGTTCGGACGCCAATGTGTATCCGCCGATGAGCACCCTGCTCGAGAAGCAAGGTATTGAACTTATTCAGGGTTACGACGCCAGTCAGCTTGATAATGCGCCGGACCTGGTCATCATTGGCAACGCCATGACGCGCGGCAACCCGTGTGTTGAAGCGGTGCTGGAAAAAAACATTCCGTATGTTTCAGGCCCGCAATGGCTGCATGACTTTGTGCTGCGCGACCGCTGGGTTCTGGCGGTCGCGGGAACTCACGGTAAAACCACTACGGCTGGCATGGCGACCTGGATTCTGGAAGCCTGCGGCTATA
This sequence comes from Phytobacter sp. V69, assembly GCF_965644215.1. Taxonomy (NCBI): domain Bacteria; kingdom Pseudomonadati; phylum Pseudomonadota; class Gammaproteobacteria; order Enterobacterales; family Enterobacteriaceae; genus Phytobacter; species Phytobacter sp. V69. The sequence goes on along the minus strand of NZ_CBFFRL010000078.1, from coordinate 15,028 downwards.
AACCCGGATTTGTCATCGGCGGCGTGCCGGGCAATTTCGAAGTTTCTGCCCGCTTAGGGGAAAGCCCGTTCTTCGTCATCGAAGCCGACGAATATGACTGCGCGTTTTTCGATAAGCGTTCGAAGTTCGTCCATTACTGCCCGCGTACGCTGATCCTCAACAACCTTGAGTTTGATCATGCGGACATCTTCGACGATCTGAAAGCGATCCAGAAACAGTTCCACCACCTGGTGCGTATCGTACCGGGGCAGGGCAAGATCATCTGGCCTGAAAACGACATCAATCTGAAACAGACGATGGCAATGGGCTGCTGGAGCGAGCAGGAGCTGGTGGGCGAACAGGGCCACTGGCAGGCGAAAAAACTGACCACCGATGCGTCAGAGTGGGAAGTGCTGCTCGACGGCGAATCTGTCGGTCAGGTGAAGTGGGGTCTGGTCGGCGAACACAACATGCATAACGGTTTGATGGCAATTGCCGCTGCCCGTCATGTGGGTGTGGCGCCAGCTGATGCCGCCGATGCGTTGGGTTCATTTGTGAATGCCCGTCGTCGCCTTGAGCTGCGCGGTGAGGCGCACGGCGTCAAAGTGTATGACGACTTCGCACACCACCCGACAGCCATTCTGGCTACGCTGGCTGCCCTGCGCAGCAAAGTGGGCGGCACGGCGCGCATTATTGCGGTGCTGGAACCGCGCTCCAACACCATGAAAATGGGCGTTTGTAAGGATGACTTGGCACCGTCTCTGGGGCGTGCCGATGAAGTCTTCCTGCTGCAGCCGCAGCATATTCCGTGGCAGGTAGCGGAAGTGGCCGACGCATGCGTGGTGCCTGCACACTGGAGCGGTGACGTCGACGCGCTGGCGGAGATGATCCTCAAAACTGCACTGCCTGGCGACCACATTCTGGTGATGAGCAACGGCGGATTCGGTGGTATCCATCAGAAACTGCTGGATGGTCTGGCGAAGAAAGCCGAAGCGGCCGCAGAGTAAGTAAGCCGATAAAGACACAGGCAGGAAACCGCGCCATCTGATGGGAATGGCGCGGTTTTTTTATGCTTATTCTTTGGCGATTGGCGTGTCGATAATCTGCGGCGCTTTGCTGCCCTGGATATCAGTGACGCGTTTTTCCACCTCTTTCACCTGAGCCGCATTATGCAGCAGGGTGTAGGTTAGATCGAAACGGGTGCTCTGGCCCGGTTCCAGTTTTTTCACGCGTTTTTGCTCACGCTCGATGGTCACCGGGTAGGCGTAGCTGGTGCCCGGTTCAATCCCCGTCACGTAGCCCTGTTTCAGGGTGTCGGTGTTTTTCCACAGCGTCAGCACCGGCAGTTGTTGGGTGTTAAAGCTGATGGCGGCCCCTTTATCGCCGGCTTTGTTAATCACCGCTGCCACGGTCTCTTTACGCGCGTCAGCCAGCGGTTTGAAGTTAAACACCATTTCGTCAAAGCCTTTGGTCGGCCCGCTGTAGGTTTGCCAGTTTTTTAGTCCAGCTTTGGCGTAATCGTTGAACGGGCTGACGCTCTCAACAGGGGCAATAAAGCGCGCGCCCTCTTCCAGAATCGGTGTGCCGAAGTTGCTGTGGTAGATAATCTGATAATCGTGCGGGTAATCCGCATGGTTAGTCAGCACGTCATGCAAGGTAAAGCTGTTGCTGCCCGGAATGTAGCTCAGTTCCATTTCGGTTTGCAGGTCGGCCTTTTTAAAGGTGCTCTCTTTTACCAGCCCGCGAACGCGAATTTCATACGGCGCTTTCTCGCTGACATCGACAGAAACCTGGGAAGCCGTGGTGTTGCCCACTTTGCCGTGCAGGGTGTAGATCTGCCCGTCTGCGGTGACCGGATGGCCGGTCCATTCATAGCCGCAGCGGACCAGCATTTCGTTGAATCCTTCCAGCCACCCCAGGCCGTTGCGGCTTTCCAGATTGATATACGCCGGATTTACCACCTCTTTAACCGGTGAATCCCAGCCCATCCGCACGCCAAAACCTTCGACACGCAGTAAATTCATGCCGCGCGTTGGGCTAAGAGTGATCGTCAGGCCATTCTGGCTGCTGATGGTGATGATTTTACTGCCTTCCTGTTTACCGCCGTGCAGCACTTTTTGTTCGATGCTGAAAGTCTGATCTTTAATTTTCAGCTGCTGGCTGGTGACCTGCCAGTTTCCTTGTTCTACGCCGCTTTCAGCACTTGTCAGCAACCAGGTTTTCGCGCAGACGTTGCCAGAGATAAGAAGTGCGAGGGTGGATAACACCAGAGTCTTTTTCATTTTCATTCCTTTTTGCTGAATCGATTATGTTTATGGCTCCTGAAATCTAATAATTGCTGATGATAAAAAATGTGATCCGTTTCATCTGGTGTAATAAAGTACAATTAAGCGATCAAAAATCTGCCATTGATCACTTTTGTCTATGTAATTATGGATTTTTATACATAAAAGTTGTGATGTGTGAAGATTTTTGCTTTAACGATTCAGCTTGAGTGGGCTCTGATTATCAAACAGATAGCTGCTAAGGAAGCGTTGCCAAAAGGCGAGGGGGAAAGGGGGAAAGCGATGTGCGGGCGAGCCGCACATCCGGGAGAGATTATTCTGCGGCTTCAGACAGCTCGCGCAGGTACTGGAAAATCAAACGCGCGGATTTTGGCGGTTTGTTTCCTTCTTTCTCTTTCTTCGCGTTGCGGATAAGCGTACGCAGTTGCTGACGGTCAGCGTCCGGCCACAGGCCTAACACTTCTGCAATGGCGTCATCACCTTCATCAATCAGGCGATCGCGGATCTGTTCCAGCTTGTGGAAAAACGCCACCTGTTGGTTATGGCGGTTTTTCAGCTTATCCAGCGCCTGGCGGATCGGCTCTACGTCGCGCTGACGCAGCAATTTACCAATCAACTGCAGCTGGCGGCGGCGGCCTTCCATCTTGATGCGCTGCGCCAGTTCAATGGCGTCACGCAGGTCCTGGTCGAGCGGGATTTTATCCAGCGCGTTTTTGCCCAGGTCTACCAGTTCCGCGCCCAGGCGTTTTAACTCCTCGGCGTCGCGTTTAATTTCACTCTTACTGACCCAGATGATCTCATCATCTTCGTCCTCGATGTCGTCACCGGGAACGTCGTCGAGCCAGTCGTCGGGCTGCTTTGTCATCTCAGGTTCCTCAAAAAAGAGGCTAATGTTACCAGTTAAGGGGCGTACTGAAAAACGGTTCTCTGTTAGACTTCAAAGATTCTCTCCTCTAATTATGGCATTGGCGATGAAAGTAATCACACAAGTTGCACAACAACGTAAAGCACTGGAAGAAGCGGTGTCTACCGCGCTGGAGTTGGCCTCCGGAAAATCGGATGGTGCGGAAGTGTCTGTCAGCAAGACCACCGGGATCAGCGTCAGCACGCGCTACGGTGAAGTGGAGAACGTAGAATTTAACAGCGACGGTGCATTGGGCATTACGGTTTACCATCAAAACCGTAAAGGCAGCGCGTCGTCCACCGATCTAAGCCCGGATGCGATTGCCCGCACTGTACAGGCGGCGCTGGATATTGCCCGCTATACCTCGCCGGACCCGTGTGCCGGGGTGGCGGAAAAAGATCTGCTGGCCTTTAATGCGCCGGATCTGGATCTCTTCCATCCGGCGGAAGTCTCGCCGGACGAAGCCATTGAGCTGGCTTCACGTGCCGAGCAGGCGGCGTTAAATGCGGATAAACGCATCAACAACACCGAAGGCGGCAGCTTTAACAGCCATTACGGCATCAAAGTTTTCGGCAATAGCCACGGCATGTTGCAGGGCTATGCCTCTACGCGTCATTCGCTCTCAAGCTGCGTTATCGCCGAAGAGAACGGGGATATGGAGCGAGATTACGCGTACACCATTGGCCGTGATATTCGCGATCTGCAAAGCCCGGAGTGGGTGGGTGAAGAGTGCGCGCGCCGCACATTGTCGCGCCTTGCGCCGCGTAAACTCTCGACCATGAAAGCGCCGGTCATTTTCGCCAATGAAGTGGCGACCGGCCTGTTTGGTCATCTGGTGGGCGCCATTGCGGGTGGGTCGGTGTATCGCAAATCGACCTTCTTGCTCGACTCGCTGGGCAAACAAATTCTGCCGGAATGGCTGACCATTGAAGAGCATCCGCATTTACTCAAAGGGCTGGCGTCCACGCCGTTCGACAGTGAAGGGGTGCGCACTGAGCGTCGCGACATCATCAAAGATGGCGTGCTCACCCAGTGGCTACTGACCAATTACTCTGCGCGCAAACTGGGGCTGAAAAGCACCGGGCACGCGGGCGGCATCCACAACTGGCGTATCAAAGGGCGTGGTTTAGGATTTGATCAACTGCTCAAACAGATGGGTACCGGCCTGGTGGTCACCGAATTGATGGGCCAGGGCGTGAGCGGCATTACCGGCGATTACTCCCGTGGTGCGGCGGGCTTCTGGGTGGAAAACGGTGAAATCCAGTACCCGGTCAGCGAGATTACCATTGCAGGAAATCTGAAAGATATGTGGCGTAATATCGTTACCGTTGCTGACGATATCGAAACACGTAGCAATATTCAGTGTGGTTCAGTGTTGTTACCGGAGATGAAAATCGCCGGTCAGTAATACCCGTCATACTTCAAGTTACAGGTGCGTTAGCTGCACGTGCTCACCCCAGTCACTTACTGATGTAAGCGCCTGGGGATTCACACGCTAGCCGCCTGCCTGAAACTCGAATTATTTAGGGTATGGCTTTTTTTAATAATAAAAAAAGGAAGTGAGCAATGCGGAAAAAACTGCTGGCAATGTTAGCCGTCTCTACCCTCATTCTTGGCTCGGCACAGGCGTTTGCCGCTGACCTGGGCGAAGATATGGACACCCTCAACGAAAACCTCCAGGTTGTCCAAAAAGCGGATGACGCAGCGACCATCAAAGATGCGTTAACCAAAATGCGGACGGCTGCCGAAGACGCACAGAAAGCGACACCGCCGAAGCTGGAAGGCAAAGCGCCGGACAGCCCGGAAATGAAAGACTACCATCAGGGGATGCAAACGCTAATTGGTCAGATCGACGGTGCGCTGAAACTGGCGAACGAAGGCAAAGTGAAAGAGGCGAAAGCGGCAGCTGAAGAGTTTAAAGCGACCCGTAACGTCAACCACAAGAAGTTCCGCTAAGAATGACCAGGCGGGGCGCAGTGCCCCGCTTTCCTCTCCGTTAAACATCCGCGTTAAAACAACCGCGTTACGGAATCAGAATGATTTTTCCGCTAAATGCCCTGTCTTCCAGCAGGTCATGGGCTTTCGCGCCCTGAGAGAGCGGGAACGATGTGGCTTTTGTCTGTGCGATAGCGCCCGATTCCAGCATGCCAAACAGGCGATCGGCCCGGCTCTGTCGCTCTTCTTGTGAGGTGAGATAGGTCCAGAGGTCGGCCCCAATGACCCCAGAGGATTTCAGCAGAAAAACCGACGGATCCACCGACGGAATAGCCCCGCCGGACATGCCAAACAAAACCACCCGACCACCGTCTTTCAGCGCATCCAGGCTTTGCAACAAGGTGCTACCGACAGAATCAAACACGATATCGCAGCCCAGCGGGTGCCATTTTCGTGCTTCGTCTTGCCAGTTATCGTACCCGGCGGCCGCTTCTGCGCCGTGCTGCAGACAAATGCTCTGTTTTTCTGCGTTCGATGCCACCGCAAACACATGCACGCCGTGGTGTACCAGTATCTGGGTGAGCAGACGCCCCACACCGCCCGCCGCTGCCAGCACCGCGATATGCATCCCCGCGACCACTGGCAGTACATCGTGAATGAGGTAATCCGCCGTCAGCCCCTGCAATAACACCGAGGCGGCTTCCGCTTCTGAAATCCAGTCCGGCAGGCGGATTGCATGAGCCTGCGGCACGCGGATATGGCTGGCGTGAGCCAGCGGCACGTCGGTGAAGCCAACGCGATCGCCCGGCTGCCACCCGCTGACCCCCGCTCCCACTTCGATCACGCGCCCGGCCCCTTCATATCCGGCGGTCCACGGCGCCTCTCCCGCGAGCGGGTAACGGCCCTGGCGGCGATACACGTCGGCGAAATTTAGCCCGGCGGCGGATACCTCAACGAGTAATTCCCCCGCGCCCACTGTGGGCACAGGGCTTTCGCGAAGCCACAGCACATCCGAAGAACCAAAATGATCGAACACCAGAGATTGCATAATAAAATGACCTAATAGAGAGGAATGCGACGATTATTCCTCCCGGTCATGGGTGGATAAAGAGGACTCTGCTATTTTGATTTGATAACCAGAGTTTAGAATCCGGGGCGATAAATGGATTACCTGAAATGCGTTGAGTCGTTTGTTCGTACGGTCACCTGCGGCAGCTTCACTGCGGCGGCGGAAGAGCTGGGTATCACCCCGGCAATGGTGGGCAAACACGTCCGCGAACTGGAGGCCAGAACGGGCTGCCAGCTGATTCACCGCACCACCCGGCGACAGGGGCTGACGGACGCAGGCCAGCGCTTTTATCAGTATGGTGTGCAGATCCTTGCCACCATCCGCGAGGCGGACGGGCTGGCAAACCACCTGTATGACAATGTCGCGGGCATGCTGCGTATCAGCGCGCCGGTGATCTTTGGCCAGCGAGTGCTGACCCCGATCCTGTCGCGTTTTTTGCAACAGTACCCCGGCGTGGACGCCGAAATGGTCCTGACCGACCGGAGAGTGGATCTGATTGAAGAACGCTTCCAGCTGGCAATCCGCATCGGCAATATCAACGACGACGGGATTATTGCCATTCCGCTCCCGCCGTATCGTATGATCCTCGCCGCGTCCCCGGAATACCTGCAGCGTCATGGCACGCCGCCCTTACCGGAGGATCTGAAACATCACCACTGCATCAGTTTCAGCCAGTGGCGTTCAGACCATAGCTGGCAGCTGGAAGGCCCGTCCGGGAAGCTGGACGTCGCGATTACGCCGCGTTTGATGGTCGATTCCGGCGAAGCGATACGCCAGGCGGCGCTGTCCGGGCTGGGAATTGTGCAGCACTCGACGCTGACCTTGCAGCAGGATATCGACGAAGACCGCTTGTGCCTTGTGCTACCGGACTATTTGCCGCCGCCTCGACCCATGCATCTGCTGCGCTTACCGATCAGACCGCTGCTGCCGATCGTCTCCTCGTTTACCAACTACTTTTTACAGGCGATCAGCCCAACGGCAGGCGGTTGAAAACGCCTCTGGCCAGGTTTTTTTCATAAGAAACCCTTATCACTTCACACTTTTCTCATCCCGTTGGCCGTTTTTTTATTATTCATTACGGCCATTTTTCCGCATTTTTCCGTAAAAACTGTGACCGCTACACAGTGAAAAGCCCGAAGGGGCGCATTAATGTGGCGCAGATCACTAAAGTCTCCCGGCTTTCCACTTCAAAGTGGAAAACTCCTCGCTACAAACTCTTAACCTGCAACGTTAGTTTTATCCCTAAGCCATTAACGGGGTAAGACGAGTGAATAACGGAGCGGTAATGAACGACGCTGGAGAGGGGGCGCAGCTTACGGCAACCCTGGCCGAACGCATGCTAGCGCAGGTGTACAGCTTGCTCAGCCACCACAACATTGTGCCCAACGCGGTGCAACAGCAAATGCTGACTTCCCACGTTCGCGCCATGGCGCACCGGTCAGTGACCGGCGAGCCCTTGCCGGAAGTGGAAGCGGATTTGTTTGATGAAATCTCACCAGAATCAATGCAGCTTGCCCGCGATATCGTGGCGCAATTTGGCAATCTCCCGGAAGAAGAAGCCTGGCTGCTGTCGGTGCACTTCGAAGTGGCAAAAGACAACCTTTAAGGAGCGAACAATGGAACAAATTACCGTAGTGATTGGTGACCGTCTGGGTAAAGGTCAGAAAGTGGCAGCAGGCGTAGAGAAAGCCGGTGGTCGTGCCGTGGTGGTACCGGGCGTGGCGGCGGATATGAAGCTGGGCGATGTGATGAAGACGGAAAACGCCACCTTCGGCATCTCGTTTTGCGGCAGCGGCGGTGCGGGTGCGATCACTGCGCAAAATAAATACGGCTATAAAGCCAAATACGGTATGCGCTCAGTCGAAGAGGGCATCACCGCCATCAACGAAGGCTGCAATGTCCTCGGTTTCGGTTTTATGGACAAAGAAGAGTTAGGCGAGCGCCTAGTACAGGCGTGGCAGAAAAAATACGGCGCGTAACCATGAAAGAACAGTTCACCACCACGGTCAGGGTTAAAGGCAAAGGCGAGTCGAAAGCACGGGCCTTCTCCGATGCCCTGAACCATGTTCAGGCCGCGGTGATGAAAGCGTCGCCGCACATTTTACTGCGCATAGAGCCACAGGATGTGCAGGTTGTTCATGCGCAGGAAACGACGCGGAAAGAGGCTTTCTTATTCCTCTTTCTGCGCCGCGAAAGACGGACGTACAGCGTGGAGCTGGACGTCACCGTCAACGTGACCGCCATCAATCTCGACAACGTGGATTTCGTCACGCAACGCTGATTCTGACTAAAAGGGCAGACTGATGTTCCTGATAATTTTAATAAAATCGCTCATCATCGGCGGCCTTGTGGGCGTCGGTGTCGGCGCTGGGGCTGCACGCATGTTTCATGCGCCGACCACTCAAGCGATGGGCGCATTTCGTACACTCGGCGAGCTGAACTCCTGCGAAGGGGATCCGGCCTCTCACTTCTCCTTTGGGTTAGGCTTCTTCTTCAACGCCTGGGCCTCGTCCGTCGCGGCGGGTTCCTTCACCCAGGACGTTGACCATCGCATCATCCCGAACTGGGGCGCGGCGGCGTTGATGGTGAAAAACCGCAACGTCGGCGAAACCCTGCACGATCCGAAAAAGATGGCCATCGCCTGCGGCCTGATCGGCATGATCGTGGTGACCTTCCTCAACCTGACCGCCTCTTCCGTTCCGGCTGCACTGCAGGTGACGGCGGTGAAAGTGCTGGTGCCTGCGGCCAACCTGCTGGTGAACACCGTGATGCCGGTAATCTTCTGGCTGGCGGCAATCGACGCGGGTAAAAAATCCGGCTTCTGGGCGACCGTCTTCGGCGGCGCTGCGCAACTGATAATGGGTAACGCCGTACCGGGTCTGGTGCTGGGCATCCTGATCGGTAAAGGCGTGGAAGAGAGCGGCTGGCACCGTGTCACCAAAGTGATGATGAGCGCCATTGTGGCTCTGTTTGTGCTGAGCGCCTTCTTCCGCGGCTTCGATCTGAAAATGATCCAGTCCTTCAACCTGAGCGCGCCGAACTGGCTGGAGCTCATCCATAACTCGCTCAGCGGCAAGTAAGGAACGACGATGGAACAGAATAAAGGTTTTTGGTACGCCGACTGGTCATTCCCGATCTTCGTCGGCCTGCTGTCATCCGGTGTGTTCGCCGGGACACACATGTACTACCTCTACGGCATTGGCGCGTTTAACGAAGTGGCCTTCGTGGCGATGCTGAAATCCGGGATTGATACCGGTGCGTACGGTGCGGTGGCGGCGTTTGGTGCAAGCTTCCTGTTTGCCCGCATTATCGAAGGCTCGCTGGTCGGGATTCTGGACATCGGCGGGGCTATCCAGACCGGTGTGGGCCTCGGCGTTCCGGCGCTGCTGCTGGGCGCGGGGATCATGTTCCCGGTGACCAACTTTATGGCTTCGCTGGCAACCGGCCTGGTGATTGGTCTGGCCATTGGCTACATCATCATCCTGGCGCGTAAGTTCACCATCAACCAGAGCGATTCCACCTACGGGGCGGACGTGATGATGGGGGCGGGTAACGCATCCGGCCGTTTCCTTGGTCCGTTGATTATCCTCAGCGCGATGACCGCCTCGATTCCTATCGGCATCGGTTCGCTGGTAGGCGCACTGCTGTTCTACCTCTGGCAGAAGCCGATTACCGGGGGCGCCATCCTCGGGGCGATGCTGCTGGGCTCCATCTTCCCGATTGCACTTTGATCTGACCGGGCGCGAAAGCGCCCGTTATCACTGGAGATACGCATGTTTGATTTACTCCTGCGCCGGGCGCGTCTGGTGGATGACACGGTGACGGATATCGCCATCAAAGACGGCAAAATCGCGGCATTGGGCGACATTAGCGGCCCGGCTGCCAGGACCGTTGATTTAGGTGGCGAGTATTATGTGAGTGCGGGCTGGATTGATTCCCACGTGCACTGCTACCCGAACTCGCCTATCTACCACGACCAGCCGGACAGCGTCGGTGTCGCCACGGGCGTGACCACGGTGATTGATGCAGGCAGTACGGGCGCGGACGATATCGATGATTTCTATGCCATCACCCGTCAGGCGGTCACCGAGGTTTATGCACTGCTGAACATATCTCGCGTGGGCCTGATTGCGCAAAACGAACTGGCGAACATGACCAATATCGACGCCGATGCCGCGCGCGAGGCGGTGAAACGTCATCCTGATTTTATCGTCGGCCTGAAAGCGCGCATAAGCAGCAGCGTGGTCGGTGAGAACGGCATTACGCCGCTGGAACGCGCCAAAGCGATTCAGAAAGAGAACGGCGACCTGCCGTTGATGGTCCATATCGGTAACAACCCGCCGAACCTCGATGAGATTGCTGAGCTGCTGACTTCCGGCGACATCATTACCCACTGCTATAACGGCAAACCCAACCGCATTCTCACGCCATCCGGCGAGCTGCGGGCCTCGGTGAACCGCGCCATCGCGCGCGGCGTGCGTCTGGATATCGGTCACGGCAGCGCCAGTTTCAGCTTTGCTGTGGCACAACGGGCGATTGCGCTGGGGATTTTGCCGCACACCATCAGCTCCGATATCTACTGCCGCAACCGGATCAACGGCCCGGTGTTCTCGCTGGCGAAAGTGATGTCCAAATTCCTCGCCATCGGCATGTCGCTGCCGCAGGTGATCGCCTGCGTGACCAACCATGCCACCGAAGGGCTGCGTCTGAACCGCAAAGGGCGGCTTGCCGTGGGCTATGACGCCGACCTGACCATTTTCGACCTGCGTCGTCAGTCGGTGCTGTTCACCGATGCGGAAAACGACACCCTGCAGGCCGACCAGTTACTCACGCCGCTGGCCGCCATTCGCGCAGGCAAGGGCTATATGACCGAACAAGGGAGTGCAGAGCATGCCTTCGATTTATGAGAAATATCAGTTAAAGCAAGTGATTAACGCCTCCGGGCGCATGACGGCACTCGGTGTTTCCACCCCGCGGCCGGAAGTGGTCGAGGCCGTGCTGAGCGGCATTAATCACTATTTCGAAATGAAAGACCTGGTGAACAAAACCGGTGACTACATTGCGAAGCTGCTGGAAGTTGAAGGGGCTACCGTGGTCTCCTGCGCCTCGGCGGGGATTGCCCAATCCGTGGCGGCGGTGCTGGTGAAAGACAGCGACTGGCTGCTGGAAAACCTGCACAGCACGCCGATTGAAAACAACGAAATCGTCCTGCCACGCGGCCACAACGTTAACTTTGGCGCGCCAGTCGGCACCATGGTGGCGCTGGGCGGCGGCAAAGTGGTGGAAGCGGGTTATGCCAACGAATGCTCCGCCGATCAACTGGCGGCGGCCATTTCCCCGGGTACGGCGGCCATTCTCTACATCAAATCGCACCACTGCGTGCAAAAAAGCATGCTCAGCGTCGAGCAGGCGGTCGTGGTGGCGCGCAAACACAACCTGCCGCTGATTGTCGATGCGGCGGCGGAAGAAGATCTGCAGTGCTACTACCGTGCCGGAGCAGACCTGGTTATCTACAGCGGCGCGAAGGCAATTGAAGGGCCGACCAGCGGGCTGGTGATTGGCAAAACTCAGTACGTGGAGTGGGTCAAACGCCAGACGGCGGGCATTGGCCGCGCCATGAAGGTGGGCAAAGAGGGGATTCTCGGCCTGACTTGCGCTATTGAGCACTACCTGAGCGCGACCAAAGAGAGCGGCGCAGAAATGGTCGCCAAAATGACGCCATTTATTGATTCACTGAATACGCTCAACGGCGTGACGGCCCGCGTGGTATGGGACAGCGCCGGGCGCGATATCGCCCGCAGTGAAATTAAGTTTGATGAAGCCGTCACCGGCGTCGCCACCGGTGAGCTGGTCAGCGCCTTGAAACAGGGGGAATACGCCATTTACTTCCGTGGCTACAAAGCCAATGAAGGGATCATCGAAGCCGATGTGCGCAGCGTGAGCGCTGAGCAACTGGAGATTGTGGCGAACCGTATCGCCGAAGAACTGAATAAGGAACAACGCGCATGAAACTGACGCCGAATTTTTATCAAGACCGTGTCTGCCTGAATGTCCTGGCAGGAAGTAAAGAGAACGCCAGCGCCATTTATGAGGCGGCGGAAGGCCATGTGCTGGTGGGCGTGCTCTCCAAAAACTACCCGGATGTGGCAAGCGCGGTGGCGGACATGCGTGACTATGCAGCGCGTATTGATAACGCCCTCTCTGTGGGGCTCGGTGCAGGTGACCCGAACCAGTCGGCGATGGTCAGCGCCATCTCCCGCGACGTGCAGCCGCAGCACGTCAATCAGGTGTTTACCGGGGTGGCAACCAGCCGTGCACTGCTGGGCCAGAACGAGACCGTGGTGAACGGCCTGGTGTCGCCAACGGGTACGCCGGGTCTGGTCAAAATCTCCACCGGGCCGCTCAGCGGCCAGGCGCCGGACGGCATCGTACCGGTGGAAACCGCCATTGCCCTGCTGAAAGATTTCGGCGGTAGCTCCATTAAATATTTTCCGATGGGCGGGCTGAAATGCCGCGAAGAGTACCAGGCGGTGGCGGAAGCCTGCGCCCGGCATGATTTCTGGCTGGAGCCAACGGGCGGTATCGATCTGGAAAACTTTGGTGAGATTTTGCAGATCGCACTGGATGCGGGAGTCAGCAAAATCATTCCTCATATTTATAGTTCTATTATTGATAAGGTAAGCGGTGATACCCGGCCGGCGGACGTGCGTCAGTTGCTGGCGATGACCAAACAGCGCGTGGGTTTTTAGTCCCCTCGCCCCTTTGGGAAGAGGGTTAGGTGAGGGGTAATCCCTCCCGCCATGTTAAGAGGACAATGACGTGCGATTCCCCAACCAACGTTTAGCGCAACTGTTTATGATGTTGCAAAACGAGACGCTGCCTCAGGATGAGCTGGCGCAACGGCTGTCGGTTTCCACACGTACCGTCCGGGCTGATATCACTGCGCTGAATGCGTTGCTGGAGCATCATGGGGCGCAGTTTATTCTCAGCCGTGGCAACGGCTATCAGCTAAAAATTGACGATGCCAGCCGCTATCAAGTCTTGCAGGCGGAGCGTCCGCGTACGCTGCGTATTCCGCGCAGTGGACCGGAGCGGGTGCACTATCTGCTGCTGCGTTTTCTCACCTCGGCCTTTTCTCTCAAGCTCGAAGACCTGGCGGATGAGTGGTTTATCAGCCGTGCGACCCTGCAAAATGACATGACGGAAGTCCGGGAGTGGTTTTCCCGCTACCGTCTGACGCTGGAAACCCGCCCGCGTCACGGCATGAAGTTGTTCGGCAGCGAAATGACCCTGCGTGCCTGCCTGACGGATTTGCTGTGGGAACTGACGCAACAGAATGCCCAGAACCCGCTTGTCACCGAAGAGGCGCTCAACAAAGGCGTGCCGGAGCAGCTGGCGGTGATTCTGCACGATATCTTTACCCGCCACCGTATTCGCCTGACCGACGAAGGTGAGCTGTTTATCCGCTTGTATTGCGCGGTTGCGGTACGCCGTATTAGCGAAGGGTTTCCACTGTCAGAGTTCAGTGCCGAAGACGGCGATGAGAACGTGCGCGATGCCGCGCGGGATATCGTCGCCGCGCTGCAACAGCTGGCGGAAAAACCGCTGGCAGCGTCGGAAGAACACTGGCTGCGGGTGCATATTGCCGGGCGGCAGTTGCAGGATATTACCCCCAGCGCCATCAGCGCGGACGATGGCGAAGCGCTGGTGAACTACATCCTCAGCTACATCAACACGCAGTATAACTACAACCTGCAAAACGACGCCCAGCTGCATGCGGACCTGCTTACCCATATCAAGACCATGATTACCCGGGTGCGCTACCAGATTATGATCCCCAATCCGTTGCTCGATAACATCAAGCAGCACTATCCGATGGCGTGGGACATGACGCTGGCGGCGGTCTCCAACTGGGGAAAATACACGCCCTATGTGATCAGTGAAAACGAGGTCGGCTTCCTGGTGCTGCATATTGGCGTTGGCTGGAGCGGCATTACAACATTGGCTATCAGCGCCAGCCGCGCGTGATGCTGGTGTGCGATGCGGGAAACGCGATGGCGCGAATGATTGAAGCGGTGCTCCAGCGCAAATATCCGCAGATTGAGGTCTCCCACACGTTGACGCTGCGTGACTATGAACAGTGCGAAGCCATTAGCGAAGACTTTGTGATCTCCACGGCGCGCATCAGCGACAAAGCGAAGCCGATCGTGACCATCGCGCCGTTCCCGACGGACTACCAGCTTGAGCAGATTGGCAAACTGGTACTGGTGGACCGAACGCGGCCGTGGATCCTGGAAAAGTATTTTGATGCCGCGCATTTCACCATCATCGACCAGCCGCTGGATCAGCAAACATTGTTCAACACGCTCTGTGCTCAGCTCCAGCGGGAAGGCTTTGTTGATGCTGATTTTCTTGACTCGGTGGTGGAGCGTGAGGCAATTGTCAGTACGATGCTGGGCGAAGGGATTGCCCTGCCGCACTCGCTGGGGCTGCTGGCGCAAAAAACCGTGGTCTATACGGTACTGGCACCACATGGTATTCAGTGGGGAGAGGAGACCGCACACGTTATTTTCCTGCTGGCGATCAGCAAAAGCGAATATGAAGAGGCGATGGCGATATACGATATTTTCGTCACGTTTTTACGCGAACGGGCTGCATCCCGATTGAGCGCCTGTAAGGATTTCGACTCATTTAAATCCGTGGCGATGGAATGTGTGAGTCGTTTTTAATGTGGTATGCGCGTTGAAACAACGCGCCCCACCTGACCAGACTTTACTGCTTAAGGAAGGTGCGATTTAATCGTCAATTATGAGAACATAACCCTTTCTTTGACATAGACTTTTCACGATGCCCGCT
>NZ_CBFFRL010000077.1:0-22798 GCF_965644215.1 Phytobacter sp. V69 | reverse complement strand
ATGTCGTGGCCCGGACGGTTGAACTGCGCCGCCAGGGTTTTCTCGGCAATCGCCATGCCCACTGCATTCGCAATGCCTTGGCCCAGCGGACCTGTGGTGGTTTCAACACCGGCGGTGTAACCCACTTCCGGGTGACCCGGCGTTCTGGAATGCAGCTGACGGAAGTTTTTCAGCTCTTCAATCGGCAGGTCATAACCGGTCAGGTGCAGCAGGCTGTAAATCAGCATTGAACCGTGGCCATTGGACAGCACGAAACGGTCGCGGTCTGCCCATGCCGGGTTCTGCGGATTGTGGTTCAGGAAATCACGCCACAGGACTTCGGCGATGTCAGCCATACCCATCGGGGCACCCGGGTGACCGGATTTGGCTTTCTGTACCGCGTCCATGCTCAGCGCACGAATAGCATTGGCAAGCTCTTTACGTGAGGACATTTTGACTCCAGATCGGACTGTTAAAGGCCATGCCCGGAACGACTTGACTACAGCGCGTTATGGGCTACGCCGGAAAAAAGTGCCAACAATGTAACCCAAGCGGCAAGTCATGTACATGGAGCATCCTTTTGGGGGGTAAGAAATCTCTGGAAGAGGCGGCGACGTTGCGCAATGGACTCGCCCGGTAATCGTTCTATTCTTTATACTTATGCAATTGCACCGGCTCGTTTGTGCGCGGCGCATTATCAGAATTTTGAATTAACCTGCGTGGAAGATAAGAGATGAAAATTCGCCCGGCTTTGCTTGCTCTGACGGCAGCGACCCTGCTGGCAGGATGCCAGAACATGGACTCCAACGGTTTTATGACCTCAGGCGCAGAAGCCCTTCAGGCCTACACGCTGAGCGATGCTCAGGTCAAAAGCCTGAGTGACGAAGCCTGTAAACAGATGGACAGCAAGGCAACCATCGCACCTGCTGGCAGCCAGTACAATCAGCGGCTTAGCAAGATTGCCGCCGCGCTGGGCGATAACATCAACGGTCAGCCGGTGAATTACAAAGTCTACCAGGCAAAAGACGTTAACGCTTTCGCCATGGCCAACGGCTGCATCCGCGTGTACAGCGGTTTGATGGATATGATGAATGATAACGAAGTCGAGGCGGTGATCGGCCACGAAATGGGCCACGTTGCGCTCGGCCACGTGAAGAAAGGGATGCAAGTCGCTTTAGGCACCAATGCCGTACGTGCCGCTGCAGCCTCAGCGGGCGGTATAGTGGGCAGCCTGTCGCAATCCCAGTTGGGCGACGTTGGCGAAAAACTGGTGAATTCGCAGTTCTCGCAGCGCCAGGAGTCCGAAGCGGATGATTATTCCTATGATCTGTTGCGCAAACGGGGAATAAGCCCGGTCGGTCTGGCCACCAGTTTCGAAAAGCTGGCCAAACTGGAAGAAGGCCGCCAGAGCTCCATGTTTGACGATCACCCGGCCTCGGTTGAACGTGCGCAACATATCCGCGACCGCATGGCAGCTGACGGGATTAAATAAAGGAAAGCATGCCGGAGGCATTGGCCGCCTCCGGCACGACGAGCTGATTACTCGTCTTCGAGGTAGGTATAGCCGTACAGCCCTGCTTCAAACTCTTCGAGGAACTGCTGTTGCAGCGCTTCGTCCAGACCGGTCTGTTTCACCTGATCGCGGAAATGAATCAGCAAGGTGTTCGGGTCAAGCTGCACGTACTGCAGCATGTCCGCCACGGTATCGCCTTCATCCGATAGCTCAACTTCCACGCTGCCGTCAGGGAAGACAAACACATCCACCGCTTCGGTATCACCAAACAGGTTATGCATGTTGCCGAGGATTTCCTGATACGCGCCAACCATAAAGAAGCCCAGCATTGGCGGGTTCTCCGGGTCGTATTCCGGCATCGGCATCGTGGTCGCAATACCGTCGCCATCCACGTAGTGATCGATAGCGCCGTCGGAGTCACAGGTGATATCCAGCAGCACCGCACGGCGCTCCGGGATCTGGTTCAGCCCTTCTAACGGCATCACCGGGAACAGCTGATCGATACCCCAGGCATCCGGCATCGACTGGAACAGAGAGAAGTTGACGTACATTTTGTCCGCCATACGTTCCTGCAGTTCGTCGATGATCGGGCGGTGCGCACGGTTGCTCGGGTCGAGTTGTTTCTGCACTTCGTGGCACATGTTCAGATACAGTTGCTCCGCCCACGCGCGCTCCTGCAGGCTGAACGTACCGGAAGAGTAACCGATGTGAATATCGTGCAGATCCATCTGGCTGTCGTGCAGCCATTCGCGCAGTGAACGGCGCGTACCCGGTTCGTGCATCTCCTGCCAGGTTTCCCACATGCTTTGCAGCGCGCGCGGTGCGTCGTCCGCCGGCGCCGTGGCTTCGGTGTACTCGTTACGCTCAACGCCGATGATATTGGAGACCAGAACAGTGTGATGCGCCGTAACTGCACGGCCCGACTCGGTAATCACCGTCGGATGCGGCAGGCCATTCTCTTCGCAGGCATCACCAATCGCCCAGATGATGTTGTTGGCGTATTCATTCAGGCCATAGTTCACCGAGCAATCAGACTGGGAACGCGTACCTTCATAGTCCACGCCCAGGCCACCGCCCACGTCGAAGCACTGAATGTTGACGCCAAGCTTATGCAGCTCAACGTAGAAACGGGCAGACTCACGCACGCCAGTGGCGATATCGCGAATGTTGGCCATCTGCGAACCGAGGTGGAAGTGCAGCAGCTGAATGCTGTCCAGACGTCCACGTTCACGCAGAATTTCCACCAGTTGCAGTACCTGGTTTGCCGCCAGGCCGAACTTGGATTTCTCACCGCCGGAGGACTGCCATTTGCCGGAACCCTGCGAGGCCAGACGCGCACGCACACCGAGGCGCGGGATCACGTTCAGGCGCTCAGCTTCATCCAGTACAATCGCAATTTCAGACATCTTTTCGATGACCAGATAGACCTTGTGGCCCATCTTCTCGCCGATCAGCGCCAGACGAATATATTCACGGTCTTTATAGCCGTTACAGACGATCACCGAACGGGTCATCCCCGCGTGCGCCAGTACCGCCATCAGCTCGGCTTTCGAACCGGCTTCCAGACCCAACGGTTCGCCGGAATGGATCAGCGACTCAATCACGCGACGATGCTGGTTTACCTTGATCGGGTAAACCAGGAAGTAGTCACCTTTATAGCCATAGGATTCACGCGCTCGTTTAAAGGCGGCGTTAATGGAACGCAGGCGATGTTGCAGAATCTGCGGGAAACAGAAAAGCGCCGGCAAACGCTGGCCTTGTGCCTCACGGGCTTTTACCAGTTGAGCGAGGTCAACACGGGCTTCCGGGACATCGGGATCCGGGCAAACACTGATGTGGCCCAGTTCGTTGACGTCATAATAATTATTACCCCACCAGGCAATATTGTAAGTACGAAGCATCTTGCTGGCTTCCTGGGAGCTCATCGCAACCTCCTGCATGGAACGTAGTACACCGTGTTCGCCTGCTGACGAAGGCGAAAATGAAGACATGTCGTCAGACATAGCGAACCTCAATAGTATTAAGTGTAAGACAGTCAACCACTATCGCAGCGTAACAATGCGATAACACCCCATAAACCCTCTGATTTTCCAGCACAACATGCTGGCACACAGGGTGTGCGACCGGTTTCTTGTTCATAACATTGTAAAACACGTGACCGAACTTAATATGACGGTTCGGCGAAACCACGAGAAAACTCCTGAATTAGCAGGAGAGCCCTTGTTCAGTCATCACTGTGCCGTACCGGCCCGGGAGTCCTGAGAAGCGCCGAAATGGGTATAACATCAGCAGGTTTGCAGATTAGATATGCGGGTTGCGGGGAATGTATGTGCGTCAGAACGACGCGACAGATTCTGCAGAAAACGACGGTTCATTATCTCGTATCACCTCCACGCAGATCATGACGATATGCGACAAGCCAAAGCCATAAATTGCTTAACCCGGCTGGAAGTGGCAACACGGAATCTCCGTGCGCTTTTTATATAAGCCGCGCGCGGCGTTTTATACCGAGAACATGGTAAAAATGCAAAATAAAAAATTACGTTTGCGGTATCCATAGGGAAAATTTCTGTAACCATTTCAGACAGAACGTGTGCTACTTCAAAAAACGCTGGAAATGGGGTTAAGAATTAACCTAGAATAGCCATCCAGATGTTAATCCATCTATACTGATTAACACTTAGACAGCCCGTGTCGCTACCTGCACGTCCTCGCGGAAACACCGTGAAGGCATCCTGACACAGCATTTCTAAGCCAACCGTTTTATTCCAGGGTGAAAACACAATATGGCAAAACACCTTTTTACGTCCGAGTCCGTCTCAGAAGGGCATCCTGACAAAATTGCTGACCAAATCTCCGACGCCGTGCTTGATGAGATCCTCGAACAGGATCCGAAAGCGCGTGTCGCTTGCGAAACCTATGTAAAAACCGGCATGGTGCTGGTCGGTGGTGAAATCACTACCAGTGCGTGGGTGGATATCGAAGAGATCACCCGTAACACCGTGCGTGAAATTGGCTACATCCACTCTGACATGGGCTTTGATGCCAACTCCTGCGCCGTACTGAGCGCGATTGGTAAACAGTCTCCGGACATCAACCAGGGCGTTGACCGAGCTGACCCACTGGAACAGGGTGCGGGCGACCAGGGCCTGATGTTTGGTTATGCCACCAACGAAACCGACGTACTGATGCCAGCACCAATCACCTACGCACACCGTCTGGTTGAGCGTCAGGCAGAAGTGCGTAAAAACGGCACCCTGCCGTGGCTGCGCCCGGATGCGAAAAGCCAGGTCACTTTCCAGTACGACGACGGTAAAGTTGTCGGCATCGATGCGGTTGTTCTGTCGACTCAGCACGCCGAAAGCATCGACCAGAAATCGCTGCAAGAAGCGGTAATGGAGGAGATCATCAAGCCGGTTCTGCCGACAGAGTGGCTGAACGCCTCCACTAAATTCTTCATCAACCCGACTGGCCGTTTCGTTATCGGTGGCCCGATGGGCGACTGCGGCCTGACCGGTCGTAAAATCATCGTTGATACCTACGGCGGCATGGCTCGTCACGGTGGCGGCGCGTTCTCCGGTAAGGATCCGTCTAAAGTTGACCGTTCCGCAGCCTATGCAGCCCGTTACGTAGCGAAAAACATCGTTGCCGCAGGCCTGGCTGACCGTTGTGAGATTCAGGTGTCCTACGCTATCGGCGTGGCAGAACCGACCTCCATCATGGTGGAGACCTTCGGTACCGAGAAAGTGCCTGCTGAACAGCTGATCCTGCTGGTTCGCGAGTTCTTCGACCTGCGCCCATACGGCCTGATCCAGATGCTGGACCTGCTGCACCCGATCTACAAACAAACCGCTGCTTACGGTCACTTTGGTCGCGAAACTTTCCCATGGGAAAAAACCGACAAAGCGGCTCAGCTACGTGAAGCGGCTGGTCTGAAATAATTCTCTGACCTGCATGCGTTAAAGGCCAGCCTTGTTCTGGCCTTTTGCTTTTCTACTGGATTAACATCCTGTCGTTTTGTGCCCAACATAGTATACTTGTTATGTCATTTCAGTAGCTTACTGAAAGCGATTACATGATGTATGTTACGCGCCAACACTCACATTATTGTTGCCATTCCCAGTAGAAATCAGAATTGTTACACCCCTTCTCGGTTTAGTCTGAAACTGCCTTCCTGCACCATCCTGTCGCCATTCTTATATCTATAATATTTATCGGTTTTATTTGCCTGCGCGTTTTTAATCGAATGTAACCGATTACACTTGCGTGACATTCATCACAAAAAACTGCCCGGCATTGGCCTACGTTTACCATCACAAAAACTGATAAAACGAATGGAGGGCATCATGCCTGACAATAAAAAACAGGGACATTCAAACAAGGCGATGACCTTCTTTGTCTGTTTCCTCGCTGCACTCGCAGGACTTCTCTTTGGCCTGGATATTGGTGTGATCGCCGGGGCGCTGCCCTTTATCGCCCATGACTTCAAAATTGACTCTCATGTACAGGAGTGGGTGGTCAGCTCAATGATGTTTGGTGCCGCCATCGGTGCCGTGGGGAGCGGCTGGATGTCGTGGAAACTCGGGCGTAAAAAAAGCCTGATGATCGGCGCGATCCTGTTTGTGATCGGCTCTCTGTGTTCTGCCGCCGCCCCCAACGTTGAGGTGCTGATTATTTCCCGCGTGATTCTTGGCCTGGCCGTCGGCGTTGCGTCCTATACCGCGCCGCTCTACCTGTCGGAAATTGCGCCGGAAAAAATTCGCGGCAGTATGATTTCGATGTACCAGTTGATGATTACCCTCGGTATTCTCGGCGCCTATCTGTCGGATACCGCATTCAGCTACAGCGGTGCCTGGCGCTGGATGCTTGGGGTGATTATTATCCCGGCCATCCTGCTGCTTATCGGCGTGTTCTTCCTGCCGGATAGCCCCCGCTGGTATGCCGCCAAACGCCGTTTCCACGATGCCGAACGCGTCCTGATGCGCCTGCGTGACACCAGCGCCGAAGCCAAAAACGAGCTGGATGAAATTCGCGAAAGTTTGCAGGTAAAACAGACCGGCTGGGTGTTGTTTAAGGAGAACACCAATTTTCGTCGCGCGGTGTTCCTTGGGGTGCTGTTGCAGGTGATGCAGCAGTTCACCGGGATGAACGTCATCATGTATTACGCGCCGAAAATCTTCGAACTGGCGGGATACAGCAACACCACGCAGCAAATGTGGGGGACGGTGATCGTCGGTCTGACCAACGTGCTGGCGACCTTTATCGCCATTGGCGTCGTCGACCGCTGGGGGCGTAAACCTACGCTGGTACTGGGCTTCCTGGTGATGGCCGTCGGGATGGGGATTCTGGGGACAATGCTGCATCTTGGCATTCACTCTCCTGGCGCACAATACTTTGCCGTTGCCATGTTGCTGATGTTTATCGTCGGCTTTGCGATGAGCGCCGGTCCGGTTATCTGGGTACTGTGCTCGGAAATCCAGCCGCTGAAAGGGCGTGATTTTGGTATTACCTGCTCAACGGCAACCAACTGGATAGCCAACATGATTGTCGGCGCAACGTTCCTGACCATGCTGGACTCGCTTGGCAACGCCAACACCTTCTGGGTCTACGGCGGCCTGAACGTTCTGTTCATTGTCCTGACGCTGTGGCTGGTGCCGGAAACCAAACACATTTCGCTGGAGCACATCGAGCGTAACCTGATGAAAGGTCGCCCGCTGCGCGAAATCGGTTCACACAACTAAGGTTGTGGCAAATAAGCGGGTCTGCTCCTTTCCGGTGGCAGACCCGCTCACTTCCCTCTGGCAGAAAAATCCGAATTTACGTCCCCACCCCGTGAATGTTCAGCATAGCGAATACATCGCACAGGCGGTGATTCCCCACCTTTTTCGTCAATGCGCTGATTTCCCTGCACAAACGTAGCGGCAGACTGAAACGTCGGTTATTTATCCATTCTTTTTTATTAGGTACTGTGGCACTGGAAGACGGAGCCGAACATTCAACGCCTGCCGCCGGAACACTTCTTCTCCGCGGTGCGCGCCGGGCTGCGCTATGTACATGCTGCCCCGGTACTACGTAACGTACTGGTGCGCACCGTGGCCTTCTTCACCTCCGCCAGCGCAGGCTGGGCACTGCTGCCGTTGGTCGCCCGCCGCGAGTTGGGCCTTGGGCCTGGCGGTTACGGCATCATGCTGACCTGTATCGGGTTGGGGGCGATTTGCGGTGCCATCGTGCTGCCGCGCCTGCGTAAGCACTTCAACCCGGATCGGCTGATGGTGCTGAACAGCGTGATTTTCGCGATCAGCATGCTGGCGCTGGCGTTTATCCGTCATTTCTGGCTGCTCAACGCCTTTGAGTTCCTGACCGGGTTCGCCTGTATTGCGGTGCTCTCCACCCTCAACATCGGGGCGCAACGCAGCGCCGCCAAATGGGTGAAGGCGCGCGCTGGCGGTTTATCTGACGGTGTTCTTTGGCTCGATGACGCTCGGCAGCGCCATCTGGGCAACTGGCGTCGCACTTTGGCATTCCGGCGTCACTGTGCGTGGCGACCGCAGGCATGCTGCTGGCCAACCTGACAGCGCTGCGCTGGCAACTGAATAAAGATCCCGACCTTAATCTGGATATTCGCGATATCGACAGCAACGCCCAGGCGCTCGATATCTCGCACGAACGTGGTCCTGTCATGGGGATGTACGACTATGTGATTGACCCGCAGGACGTGGCGGAGTTTGTCGTCTGCGTGCAGGAAATTCGCCGGGTGCGGGTACGCGGCGGTGCGCTGAGCTGGTCCGTGTATGAAGATGTTCAGCGCCCTGGTGTCTTTGTGGAGTCGTTTGTGGTTGGCACCTGGATTGAGCATCTGCGCCAGCTGGAGCGTCACACGGTGAATGACCTGCTGATCCAGATCAAGGTAAAGGCATTCCATCGCGGCGGACGACTTCCAGAAGCATGTTATCTGATAGCACCCATAATGTAACAGCAATCCCTATCAACCCAAGTAATCGCGAGAGTGAGGATCGACGTATGAGCACAATCAAAACGCAGGACGGTACGCAGATTTATTACAAAGACTGGGGCACGGGCAAACCGGTATTGTTCAGCCACGGCTGGCCACTGGATGGCGATATGTGGGACAGCCAGTTGAATTTTCTGGCCGAGCGCGGCTATCGCGTTATCGCCTTTGACCGCCGTGGCTTTGGCCGTTCTGACCAGCCGTGGGAAGGTTACAACTACGACACCTTCGCCTCGGATATCAACGATCTTATCACCAGTCTGGAGCTGCATGAGGTCACGCTGGTGGGCTTCTCCATGGGCGGCGGCGATGTGTCGCGCTATATCGGCCGTTACGGCACGGCGCGTGTCAAAGCGCTGGTCCTGCTGGGCGCGGTGACACCGATTTTCGGCAAAACCGCCGACTACCCACAGGGCGTGGACACGAGCGTTTTCGAAGGTATTCGTGCCGGGCTGCGTAAAGACCGTGCGCAGTTTATCAGCGATTTCGCCGCGCCGTTTTATGGCACCAATGCCGGGCAGACCGTCTCGCAAGGCTTGCTGACCCAGACGCTGAACATCGCCCTGCTGGCCTCACTGAAAGGGACCATTGATTGTGTCACCGCCTTCGGCGAAACCGATTTCCGCCCGGATATGGCGAAAGTTGACGTGCCGACGCTGGTGATTCACGGCAGCAACGACCAGATCGTACCGTTCGAATCCACCGGTAAAGTCGCCGCCGAGATGATCCATGGTGCACAGCTGAAAGTGTATGACAACGCACCGCACGGCTTCGCTGTTACGCACCAGGATCAGTTGAATAACGATTTACTGGCCTTCCTGCAGTCGCTGTAAGTCAGGACAAAGCCTCACTCCCTGTCCGGAGGAGGCTTTTTCTTGCACTCCTCCGCCGCCCGCCCTATCCTCTGCGATTATGAAAACCTCCCGTCTCCCTATCGCTATTCAGCAGGCCGTGATGCGCTGCCTGCGGGAAAAACTCGCCCAAGCCAACCTGAAACTTAGCCGCGATTATCCGGAACCTAAGCTGGTTTATCAGCAACGGGGCACAGCGGCGGGCACCGCTTGGCTCAATACTTATGAAATCCGCCTTAACCCCGTGTTACTGATGGAAAATCAGCAGGCGTTTATCGACGAGGTGGTCCCGCACGAGCTGGCACATCTGCTGGTGTGGAAGCATTTTGGCCGCGTCCCGCCGCACGGCAAAGAGTGGAAATGGATGATGGAAAGCGTGCTTGGCGTACCTGCACGGCGTACTCATCAGTTCGAGCTGGAATCGGTCCGGCGTAATACTTTCCCCTACCGTTGCAAATGCCAGCAGCATCAATTGACCATTCGGCGACATAATCGCGTGATGCGTGGAGAGACCACTTATCGCTGCGTACACTGCGGCGAAACGCTGGTGCCTGAGTCCTAATTACATGAACCATTAAGAATGTTTTCCGCGCCAACTGATTGCATCTGACAATCGCATCCGCTACGTTGCGCACTCCAGTTGACAGGGAGTTCTCAATGTTACGCGTTATCTCATCTTTACTGCTTATTCTCAGCGCGCCGGTACTGGCGGACGGTATCAACAGCTTCGCCCAGGCCAAAGCCGCCGGGGTGAAAGTCAACGCCGATGTGCCGGGAGACTTTTATTGCGGCTGTAAAATTCAGTGGCAGGGAAAAAAAGGGGTGGTCGACCTGGCCTCCTGCGGCTATCAGGTGCGTAAAAATGAAAACCGCGCCAGCCGTATCGAATGGGAGCACGTGGTCCCGGCCTGGCAATTTGGCCATCAGCGCCAGTGCTGGCAGGACGGCGGACGGAAAAACTGCGCCAAAGACCCGGAATATCGCAAGATGGAAAGCGATATGCACAACCTGCAGCCCGCCGTGGGAGAGGTGAATGCCGATCGCGGCAACTTTATGTATGGTCAGTGGAACGGCGGCGAAGGCCAGTATGGTCGCTGTGAGATGAAGGTCGACTTCAAGGCTAAACTGGCCGAACCGCCTGCCAGCGCCCGTGGCTCGATTGCCCGTACCTACTTCTATATGCGCGACCAGTATCAGCTCACCCTGTCGCGCCAGCAGACGCAGCTGTTTACCGCCTGGGATAAACTCTACCCGGTGACCGACTGGGAATGTACGCGTGAATCACGCATCGCGCAGGTACAGGGCAACCATAACCCGTACGTGCAGCGCGCTTGCATGGCGCGAAAGAGCTAACCTACACTAGCGGCAATTGTTAATTTCGGTGCACAGTTCCCCCCTTACCCCAACCCTCTCCCGCAAGGGAGAGGGAATGAATCGCGCCACGGGAGGGAAGAAAGCGCACCACACTTCACACGGAAATCTGAACTATGCGCGTCCCACGCATCTACCACCCTGAACTTATCCAGACTGGCACTGAAATCGCGCTCGCCGACGATGCGGCAAACCATGTTGGTCGCGTATTACGTATGGGCCAGGGCCAGGCTATTCAGCTCTTTGACGGCTCAAACCAGGTGTTTGACGCTGAGATTACCCGCGCCGATAAAAAGAGCGTTATCGTGAAGGTGATTCAGGGAGAGGTGGACGATCGGGAATCGCCGCTGCACATTCATCTGGGCCAGGTGATGTCTCGCGGCGAGAAAATGGAATTTACCATCCAGAAATCGATCGAGCTGGGTGTAAGCCTCATTACGCCACTTTTTTCTGAACGTTGTGGCGTTAAACTGGATGCCGAACGCCTGAATAAAAAGATTCAGCAGTGGCAGAAGATCGCCATCGCCGCCTGTGAACAGTCTGGTCGTAACCGTGTTCCTGAAATTCGCCCGGCAATGGATCTCGAAGACTGGTGTGCAGAAGAAGAGAACGGCCTTAAGCTGAATCTTCATCCGCGCGCCAGCCAGAGCATTAACACCCTGCCGTTACCGGTGGAACACGTGCGATTACTGATTGGCCCGGAAGGTGGGTTGACGGCGGACGAAATCGCCATGACCTCGCGCTACCAGTTTACTGATATTCTGTTGGGACCCCGCGTATTGCGCACAGAGACAACTGCCCTTACCGCCATTACCGCGCTGCAGGTGCGTTTTGGCGATCTGGGTTAAACGGAGAAGCCTATGATTAAGCTCGGCATCGTGATGGACCCCATCGCGCAGATTAATATCAAGAAAGACACTAGCTTCGCCATGCTGCTCGAAGCGCAGCGTCGCGGCTATGAACTGCACTACATGGAGATGGCGGATCTTTACCTGATCAACGGTGAAGCCCGTGCGCGCACCCGTCTGCTTTCTGTCGAGCAAAACTACGACAAATGGTACGAGTTTGGCGGCGAGCAGGATATCGAGCTCGCCTCGCTGGACGTGGTGCTGATGCGTAAGGACCCGCCGTTCGATACCGAATTTATCTACGCCACCTATATCCTTGAGCGCGCAGAAGAAAAAGGCACGCTGATCGTCAACAAACCGCAGAGCCTGCGCGACTGTAACGAGAAGCTGTTCACTGCCTGGTTCCCGGAACTGACCCCGGAAACGCTGGTGACGCGTAATAAAACGCAGCTCAAAGCGTTCTGGCAAAAGCACACCGATATCATCCTTAAGCCGCTGGACGGCATGGGTGGTACCTCGATTTTCCGCGTGAAAGAGGGCGATCCAAACCTGGGTGTTATCACCGAAACCCTGACCGAGTTGGGTACCCGCTACTGCATGGCGCAGAACTACCTGCCGGCTATCAAAGATGGCGACAAACGCGTGCTGGTGGTAGATGGCGAGCCTGTCCCGTACTGCCTGGCACGTATCCCGCAGGGTGGCGAAACGCGTGGTAACCTGGCGGCCGGTGGCCGTGGAGAACCGCGTCCGCTGACCGAAAGCGACTGGGCGATTGCCCGCCGCGTTGGCCCGACTCTGAAAGCCAAAGGGCTGATTTTCGTTGGTCTGGACATCATCGGCGACCGTCTGACGGAAATTAACGTCACCAGCCCCACCTGCGTGCGCGAAATCGAGGCGGAGTTTCCGATTTCCATTACCGGCATGCTGATGGACGCAATCGAAAAACGCCTGGCGAAATAATTCTTACACTGGTGGCGGGAGGGAATCCGCTTTTACCTCCAAAGTCTGGCTAGTGACAGCGTGCAGCTTTCCCCTCATACTAGGCTGCTGCTTTTTTGAACCAGGAAACAGAACCTCTGACAATGAATTTACAGCATCACTTTCTTATTGCCATGCCTGCTCTCCAGGATCCCCTTTTCCGTCGATCCGTGGTTTATATCTGCGAATACAACGAAGACGGTGCCATGGGACTTATTATCAATAAGCCTTTGGAAAACCTGAAAGTTGAAGGCGTCCTGGAGAAACTGAAAATCACCCCGGAAGCGCGCGATCCGGCCATTCGTCTGGATAAACCGGTGCTGCTTGGCGGCCCACTGGCGGAAGACCGCGGGTTTATTCTGCACACACCTCCTGCCAGCTTCTCTTCCAGCATTCGCGTTTCGGATAACACCGTCATCACCACCTCGCGTGATGTTCTGGAAACCCTGGGAACTGCCAGGCAACCCAGCGAAGTGCTGGTGGCGCTGGGTTATTCCTCATGGGAAAAAGGCCAGCTTGAGCAGGAGATCCTCGATAACGCCTGGCTTACCGCCCCTGCGGATCAGAACATCCTGTTTAAAACGCCGATCGCCGATCGCTGGCGAGAAGCGGCCAAACTCATCGGCATCGATATTTCGACCATGCCGGGCGTGGCGGGGCATGCCTGATGAGTGGAACCCTGCTGGCCTTTGATTTTGGAACCAAAAGTATTGGCGTCGCCATCGGTCAACGCGTGACCGGTACGGCGCGCCCGCTGAACGCCCTGAAAGCGCAAGACGGGACGCCGGACTGGAAGCTTATCGAGAAGCTGTTAAAAGAGTGGCAGCCGGAAGCCGTTATCGTCGGCCTGCCGCTGAATATGGATGGTACTGAACAGCCTCTGACCGCGCGCGCACGTAACTTTGCCAATAAAATCCATGGCCGTTTCGGCGCAAAAATTATTCTGCATGATGAGCGACTTAGCACCGTAGAAGCCCGTGCGGGTCTGTTTGAACGCGGCGGTTTTCGCGCATTAAATAAAGGCAGCGTTGATTCTGCCTCTGCGGTCATCATCCTCGAGAGCTACTTCGAGCAAAATCTGTAATTCTCAGGCTGAGCATTACTCAGCCTTCTTTGCCCGTCCCCTTCCCCGAAGACGCAATCCCCCGATCCCCCTCACATTTCGAAGGCGTGCTTTTTGCTTTTTCGTTAATGTTTCTATAAAAGAAACATTAGTTAGCCATAAAAAGCGTCAGGGTTTCTGAATCAGCCGCCGTGCCAGGGTATGAAGCTCGCTTAAGCGCTCGTCGACAACATCATGGTCAACCTGCCACATTCCGGCGAATGCCAGGGCGGCAGAGTGCGCACCGAGCGGTTTCGCCATCGAGACTTCGCCGTCCTCGTGATGCCAGACCACGCGGCCAAGTTCACGCTGTTGGGCGATATGCGGTGCCAGCTGCTGCCACTGTTCGTCGACAAAACGTTTTTGCAGTTCTTCATCGCTCTCTGCCGCCAGAAGCGACATACCGATGACCGACTGCCATGCGGGAAGCATATGAAAGCCGGCCAGCGCCTGGCTCATCTGGCTGCCGGGTTCGGAGTGATAGATATAAATCACCTGATCCTCCCAGAGCACGCCCATCGCCACCACGATGTCTTTGGGCGCATAGCTTTCCAGCAGGGGAAGTGCCTGAGAAAAGAGTGCCGAGCCGCGTATCGCCTGCGCCGCCAGCGCATGAATGCCGGGGCCGGGAAGGTAACGGCGCTGCTCGTCCTGCATTGTCAGGCCAATGGACGCCATCGTCATCAACAACCGGTTTACACGGGTGGTGTTGATCCCCATCAGACGCGCCAGTTCGCGACAGCCAATCGCACGGCCGCTGGAGACCAGGTACTGCAGGCAGCGAATGCCATCAATCAGGCTTTGGTTCGGTTGTGAGGACATAACAAGCTTTATCTCTCAGGTGGCAGGAATTATCGATTTTACCGTCAGTCAAGAAGGATACAAGGTATGAACATCTATCCGCAAACCGCGTCCAGAACCTTTCCATCTGAACACCTGCATGCCGATCTGTTGGTGGCGGGCGGCGGCCTCGCAGGTCTGTGCGCCGCGCTTGCTGCGGCCCGCGACGGTTTACAGGTAGTGTTGATCCAGGACAGGCCGGTACTCGGCGGCAATGCTTCCAGCGAAGTTCGCCTGTGGGCCAACGGTGCCACATCGCATATGGGCAATAATAACCGCTGGGCGCGCGAAGGTGGCATTATGGGAGAAATCCTCGAAGAGAACCTCTGGCGCAACAAAGAGGGCAACCCGGTAATGTTCGACCTGGTGCTGCTGGATATGGCGAAAAACCAGCCGGGGCTAACTCTGCTGCTCAATACCACCCTTTATGAGCTGGAGAAAAACCAGCAAACCCTCACTCAGGTCAGCGCCTTTAACGCCATCAATGAGACGTTTTATACCGTCTCGGCCGATCAGTTTTGTGATGCGACGGGCGATGGCGTACTCGGCTTTCTGGCCGGGGCGGAATACCGCGAAGGGGCAGAAGAGGTGGACGAACTGGGGGAAAAAATGGCCCCCGGCGATAACTTCGGCCACAAGCTGGGGCACTCCATTTACTTCTATACTAAGCAGACCGCCGGCCCGGTGAACTTCGTTCCCCCTTCGTTTGCACTCAACGATATTACCGCTATCCCCCGTTACAAACGCCTGACCTCCCCCCTCAATGGCTGCGACCTGTGGTGGTTGGAATGGGGCGGACGGCTGGACACCGTTCACCAGAGCGAAGAGATCAAATGGGAACCGTGGAAAATCGTCTGGGGGGGGGGTGGGATTACATAAAAAACTCCGGCGAGTTCCCGGAAGCCGCCAACATGACCATTGAGTGGGTTGGCGTCATTCCCGGTAAACGCGAAAGCCGTCGTTTTATAGGCGACCATCTGCTCTGCCAGCAGGATATCGTGGAGCAGCGCGACCACTACGACGCCGTGGCTTACGGCGGCTGGTCTATCGACCTGCACCCGGCAGACGGGGTCTACAGCACCCACGATGGCTGTCGTCAGTTCCATAGCAAAGGCACCTATACCATTCCGTGTCGTAGCCTTTACAGCCGCTCGCTGGATAACCTGCTGCTGACCGGACGGTTAATTTCCGCCTCCCACGTGGCGTTTGGCAGCGCCCGCGTTATGTGTACCTGCGGCCTGCTGGGCGAAGTCGTCGGACGAGCAGCGGCGCTGTGCAAAACCCATGACCTGTCACCCGCAGAGCTTGCCCAGCGGGATAATATCGGCCTGCTGCAACAGCGGCTGCAGGCCAGCGGCTGCTATATTCCCCGCCAGTGGCTGCAGAACCCGGCGCAGGGCGCGTCAGTCAGCGCCAGCAGTGAATATTCCTTCAGCGCGCTTGCCTCTAACGGCCACTGGCATTCACTTGGCGAAAGAATGGCGCTGCTGCTGCCCGTTAAAGCCGGGGAATCGCTGCCCGACATCACCTTTACCCTGCGTTCAGCATCGCAGCAGGTACTGAAGGTGTCGCTTCTCGGCAGCGCGCGCAGCGGTAACTTCACGCCCGATTATCAATACGCCAGCACAACGCTGCACGTTGAGGGTGAACAGGAACAGACGGTGCATTTCCCGTGGCAAAGCGAGCGCGATCAGTATGTCTTTATCGCCTTCGAGGTGAATGATCATGTGGAGATTGCCCTCACCGACACCCACCTGCCCGGCATCATGACCGTATTTAATAGCCTGAATGCCCGCGTCGCCAAGCATACCCGTCAGGTGGTGGACGGCGACTATGGCGTCGATGAGTTCGACTTCTGGCTGCCGCGCCGTCGCCCGCATCAGGTGATGCCTGCCCTGCGTTTTAGCCAGCCGTTAAACTGCTATCGCGTCGATAACGTGCTCAATGGTCGCCTGCGTCCTGAACAGCAGGCCAACGCCTGGGTGCCCACCCCTGACGATCTCAAACCGGTTCTGCGCTGGCACTGGGATACACCGCACACCTTCACCCACCTGACGCTGGTGCAGGACAACGATTTCGATAACGCCATGGAAACCGTGCAGATGGGCCATTTCCTGGCGGTGACACCGCACTGCATCACCCACTACCGCCTGTGGGCAGACGATACCCTGCTGGCCGAGGTCACCAGTAACCACCACTCCGTGCGTGAACATCGGTTATCCGCCCCCGTCACCGCACGCAACGTGCGCCTGGAGATCCTCGCCACCGCAGGTGCGTTACCGGCGGTTTACGCGCTGAACATCCGCTAAAGCCGCCCCTGCGCCTGCCGCTGCTGGCGACTCTGGTCGAAGGTTTGCATATCCGCCTGCTGCACGGTCTGTAACACGCCGGGCAACTGGTGGGTTTTCCCCTCACGGATAAGATTGGCCACCGCAGGCGTGTTGATTAGCAGCTCGAACAGCGCCACGCGCCCGCCCTGCTTGTCGACCTCCAGCCGTTGGGACAACACGGCCTGCAGGCTTCCCGCAAGCTGGCTGCGCACAGGGTCTTTTTCCTGAGCAGGGAAACTATCCACCAGCCGTTCAATGGCCTGGGGTGCGCCGCGCGTATGTAACGTTGCCAGCACCAGATGCCCGGTCTCGGCGGCGGTCAGCGCCAGGCGGATGGTTTTGCTGTCGCGCAGTTCGCCAAGCAGAATGACATCCGGGTCCTCACGTAGTGCCGCACGTAACCCCGCCGCAAACGAGGCACAGTGCGGGCCGATTTCCCGCTGTTGAATCAGGCAATGTTTGCTCGCATGGATAAACTCCACCGGGTCTTCCAGGGTCAGGATATGCCCGTCAAGATGCTGGTTGAGGTCATCCACCATCGCCGCCAGGGTGGTGGATTTGCCGCTGCCCGTCGCCCCGGTCACCAGAATCAGACCGTTATCGCGCCGCAGTAATTCCGGAATGGCAGAGGGGACGTCCAGCGCATCCAGCGTCGGGCAGGTCTCAGGCAGCAGACGCAGCGCAAGCGATACCCCTTCGTGATGTAAAAACGCGCTGGCGCGAAGGCGTTGAAGGCCTGGGGTGCTGAGGGCAAAATCCACCTGCCCGCCTGCCTGCCACTGTTGCTGCTGCTGGGTGTTTAACGTTTCGGCAAGCAGCGCGTGAATATCCACAGAGGCGAACGGTGCGGCTTCCAGCCGTCCTTGCCTGCGCCAGCGCGGTGGACGGCGATCGCACAGGTGTAGATCCGAGACATTATGCTTTACACTAAGCTCCACTATTTTTTCCATATCCATAAAGCCACCTGGGAACATGAACGATATCGCGCATAACCTGGCACAGGTCAGGGACAAAATCTCAGCCGCTGCAACGTCCTGCGGCCGTGCTCCAGAAGAAGTTACGCTGCTTGCAGTGAGTAAAACAAAACCTGCGAGCGCCATCGAAGAAGCTTACGCAGCGGGTCAGCGTGGCTTTGGTGAAAACTACGTGCAGGAAGGCGTGGATAAGATTGGCCATTTTAAGGATTCGGGCATCACGGACATCCAGTGGCACTTTATTGGCCCATTACAGTCCAACAAAAGCCGCCTGGTGGCTGAGCATTTTGACTGGTGCCACACCGTGGACCGCCTCAAAATCGCCAGCCGCTTAAGCGAGCAGCGCCCGGCATCCCTGCCGCCGCTGAACGTGCTGATTCAGGTCAATATCAGCGATGAGCAGAGCAAATCCGGCATCGCCCTTGCGGAACTGGATGCGCTGGCCGCGCAGGTGGTGGAATTGCCCGGTCTTTGTCTGCGCGGGCTGATGGCCATCCCCGCCCCCGAGGCTGAATATGAACGGCAGTTTGCCGTGGCCCGCCAAATGGCTGTAGCATTTGACGCGCTAAAAGTACGTTACCCCAGCGTCGACACCTTATCTCTGGGGATGTCTGACGATATGCAAGCCGCAATTGCGGCAGGTAGCACCATGGTGCGCATCGGAACCGCCATCTTTGGCGCGCGCGATTACACAAAAAACTAAGGAAAACTGAGGAACGCCATGAATACGTTGTCCACTCTCCTGTCACTGATTATCCAGGCTTACACGATGGTGCTGTTGCTGCGTATCTGGATGCAGTGGGCGCGCTGTGATTTTTATAACCCGTTTTCCCAGTTTATCGTGAAAATCACCCAGCCGATTGTTGGCCCTCTGCGCCGCATCATCCCGGCGATGGGGCCGATTGACAGCGCATCACTGCTCATCGCACTGGTGCTATGCGTCGTAAAAGTCTTTTTAAATCCGTACGTCACCATGAACGGCGTGTTCATTGTGCTGGCTGCGGTGCTGATTGTTATCAAAACCCTCGGCTCGCTGATTTTCTGGGTGCTGCTGTTAATGGCCATCATGAGCTGGGTCAGCCAGGGTCGTAGCCCAGTGGAATATGTGCTGCTGCAGTTGACCGAACCGCTGCTGCGCCCGATTCGCCGCCTGCTGCCGTCTATGGGCGGTCTTGATTTCTCGCCGATGATTCTGGTGCTGCTGATGTATGTCATCAACATGGGAGTGATGGAGTTTCTGGCTAACACCATCGTGCCGTTAGCCTATATCTGGAACTGGGCGTGAGTGCGGTCACCTCCTGTGACGACGGGCTGGTACTGCGGCTGTATATTCAGCCAAAGGCCAGCCGGGACAGCATTATCGGATTGCATGGCGACGAAGTGAAAGTCGCCATTACCGCACCACCGGTTGATGGGCAGGCCAATGCCCATCTGGTGAAATTTCTCGCCAAACAGTTTCGGGTGGCCAAAAACCAGGTGCTGATTGAAAAAGGCGAACTGGGCCGCCATAAACAAGTCAAAATTACACATCCGCAACAGATACCTTCGGCCCTCACGGCCCTGATGAATTAGGATCTATTATGCAAAAAGTTGTTCTCGCAACCGGCAACCCCGGTAAAGTGCGCGAGCTTGCCTCGCTGTTGAGTGATTTCGGTCTGAATATCGTCGCGCAAACCGAGCTGGGCGTGGAATCCGCCGAGGAAACCGGCCTGACGTTTATCGAAAATGCCATCCTGAAAGCGCGCCATGCCGCTCAGGTTACCGGTCTGCCCGCGATTGCCGATGACTCCGGTCTGGCGGTAGACGCGCTGGGCGGCGCACCGGGGATCTACTCCGCGCGTTATTCCGGCGTTGATGCCAGCGATGAAGCGAATCTGCAAAAATTACTGACCACCCTCCAGGATGTGCCGGACGATAAACGTCAGGCGCAGTTCCACTGTGTGCTGGTCTATATGCGTCACGCCGATGACCCGACGCCGCTGGTATGCCACGGCAGCTGGCCTGGCGTTATCACCCGTGCGCCTGCAGGTCAGGGCGGGTTTGGTTACGATCCGATTTTCTTCGTCCCGACGGAAGGTAAAACCGCCGCCGAACTGACCCGCGAAGAAAAAAGCGCAATCTCCCACCGTGGGCAGGCGCTGAAACTGTTACTGGAAGCATTACGTAATGGCTAATTTGCCACCTCTGAGTCTTTATATTCACATTCCGTGGTGCGTGCAGAAATGCCCGTACTGCGACTTCAATTCCCATGCGTTGAAAGGCGAAGTGCCTCACGATGACTATGTGCAGCACCTGCTCGCCGACCTTGATGCTGATGTGCCTTACGCACAGGGGCGTGAAGTAAAGACGATCTTTATTGGTGGAGGGACGCCGAGCCTGCTGTCAGGCCCGGCGATGCAGACGTTGCTGGATGGCGTGCGTACGCGCCTGAATCTGGCGGCGGATGCGGAAATCACAATGGAAGCCAACCCCGGAACGGTTGAAGCCGACCGCTTCGTTGAGTATCAACGTGCCGGGGTGAACCGCATTTCGATTGGCGTCCAGAGCTTTAGCGAGCCGAAATTGCAGCGTCTGGGGCGTATCCACGGCCCGGAAGAAGCCAAACGCGCCGCACGGCTGGCAACCGGCCTTGGGCTGCGCAGTTTTAACCTCGATTTGATGCACGGCCTGCCGGATCAGACGCTGGAAGAGGCGCTGGACGATTTACGCCAGGCTATTGAGCTCAACCCGCCGCATCTCTCCTGGTATCAGTTGACCATCGAACCCAACACCCTGTTTGGCTCGCGTCCTCCGGTGCTGCCGGATGACGATGCGCTGTGGGATATTTTCGAGCGTGGTCACCAGTTGCTCACCGCCGCGGGCTATCAGCAGTACGAAACCTCGGCGTACGCGAAACCGGGCTACCAGTGTCAGCACAACCTGAACTACTGGCGCTTTGGCGATTACCTCGGGATTGGCTGCGGTGCACACGGTAAAGTGACCTTCCCGGATGGTCGCATTTTACGCACCGCCAAAACGCGCCACCCGCGCGGATTTATGCAGGGGCGCTATCTTGAGCGCCAGCATGACGTGGAAACAGAAGATAAGCCGTTCGAGTTCTTTATGAACCGCTTTCGTTTGCTGGAAGCCGCACCGCGTACGGAGTTCGCGCTGTTTACGGGGCTGGATGAAAGTGTGATTCGCCCGCAGCTCGACGAGGCCTTAGCGCAAGGCTACCTCACCGAATGCGATGAATACTGGCAAATCACCGAGCACGGTAAGCTGTTCCTCAACTCCCTGCTGGAGTTGTTCCTCGCCGAAGAGTGATCCTGAACCCAGCCCGGTATCAGTCCGGGCTGGTTGGTTTACTTGATAATGCCCTGCCGACGCAGGCTCGCAATGTCCCGCTCCCAGCTCTCATAAGACATTCGTAGTCTGGCGTTGCTCATATCCAGATCGCTCATTTCGCTGTATAGCTCATTGCGCTGTTTACGCAGCGGCTCCCGTTTTTTATCGTAAGCGTCCATGGTTTTGGTGACCTCTTCACGCTTGAGCTTAAACTTGAGCTGATAGTCCCGTCGCTGCTCCTCCAGTGCCGCATCACGTGCTTTTCGCAGCGGTGTGGCATCGCAATCCGGTTTTTTCTGACACTCGGCCAGCGCCGGTTCATAAATCGTTTTGTTGTAGTGGTTTTCAAAATGCAGCGGGTCATTCTGTCTGCCCACCTGCTGAAGCTCCTCCAGCAGCGCTTGCTGCACATCATTACGGGTTAACGACTTACCATTTTTATCTTTTCCCCAGGAGGCGGCTATTTTGGCGTCCTGCGCATTAATGTCCTTTTTGAGTTGTTCTTGTTTCGCGAGGGATTTATCCAGCGTTTTTTTCTGCGCGGCCCAGGTGGCTTCAATTTTTGCCAGGCGAGCATAAAAATCGCTGTCGGTGATCACCAGATACTTATCTTTGTCGTGAATGTCCGGCTTCGGGTAGCCCGCATTTTTTGCTGCCACCTGCATAGAGAAGAACTCGGTGGTCCAGCCGGAATCTTTAGTACCCACCGCAGTGACCATCGCAGAGAATTTCACCGGGCGGCCTTTAGTCCAGGTTTTTTCCATAAACTGGTAGTTCCCGGCCATGCCAACTATCGCATACAAATCGTCCGTGGCGGAGATATCCCCTTCGGCGGCATACGTCGCCTGGTTACCGCGCGAATCCAGCAGACGCAACGTGATGTTGTCCAGTTGCATTAAGCCTTCGTGCGCCTGGTTAAACTGCTTTTTCAGCAGCTCATCGGTGGGAGTATTGGTGTCGGCCAGAACACTGCCCGACAGAAGTATCAATGCCGCAAACCCTGCGGCCCATTTCATGTTCATCATCAAAATCCCTTTCTGTGCACTCCGTCAATAACCTTGCGGAGAATAGGACAATTTATTGAAAGACGGGTTCCAGAGCCAGGAGACGTTTGGGGTGATGAGGGGGAATGGTGGCAGAGTGTAGGGATGGAAAAAGCAAAACAACTACGCGTCAGGATGACAGCAGAGGAATTATACCTTTGGTACTTACTCAGAGGGCGTCGTTTTTACGGCGACAGGTTTCGCAGACAAATGCCGATTGGTACTTATATTGTCGATTTTGCTTGCTTTAAAGCGAAGCTGATTGTTGAGCTGGATGGCGGGCAACATCAGGATAACGAAGAATATGATTTGCGCAGAACGGCATTCCTGAATACCAATGGCTGGGAAGTGATTCGCTTCTGGAATAATGAGCTGAGGGTCAATGAAGAGAGTGTGTTACTGGCGATTCTTGGGCACTTGCATCGTCGGTTGCCCTCTCCCACGGGGAGAGGGAGTAAAGACCGTCCCAACCACGGCAGAGGAAATAAAGGCCGCTCCTGACAAGTCCCCTCTCCTGTGGGAGAGGGTTAGGGTTAGGGTGAGGGGAACAGGCAGAAGAGCCTGTACATAAAATTGTGTAATTGCCTGATTTTGATATGTTCAATCCAACATCAAAAGCAGGTTAATTTATGG
>NZ_CBFFRL010000076.1:0-22858 GCF_965644215.1 Phytobacter sp. V69 | reverse complement strand
ATTCAGGCAACCGTCTGTGGTGTTTGCAGAGCTAAGATTGGCGGCTTAGCGTTGCACTTCGGAGTTGAATCCGCCGACAACAGAAAAAATACTTTAGTGATTGTGTTCATAGATCCCTCTGACGCTTAGATTTTAATAACGCCTTTTATGCAGAACATCACCAGTATTGTTTTTTAAGTGGCAGTAAAAATACCTGAACCAGACATATAAAACTCGTCACAGTTTTATTAGGGTTATCTTCATTTAAAATTTTCCAGACATTGTCAGACATAGGTTTATTCTTAATTTATTCAGGAAGGTTGCCTGTTATTTATTCAATAAAAAGTTCCATTATCATGCGTAAATTAATGGAAAAACAATGTCTGTTTTTCGGCGTGTTTTTATCGCAAAAAACCTGTTTTAGTCTTTATTTAATGCGCCAGCAGGCGTACGCCCTGCTGCCCGTCGTGGCTATTTCGCCAGGGCTTGTTTTAAGCGGCTAACGCTCACGATGATAGCCAGTAACGTCGCACCCGCCGCCAGCCACAATCCCAGCCGTACTGCGAATTCTTCCTGCACAAGGGTGCCAGATGGGGCATA
Source organism: Phytobacter sp. V69 (assembly GCF_965644215.1). NCBI lineage: Bacteria > Pseudomonadati > Pseudomonadota > Gammaproteobacteria > Enterobacterales > Enterobacteriaceae > Phytobacter > Phytobacter sp. V69. The sequence goes on along the minus strand of NZ_CBFFRL010000076.1, from coordinate 22,279 downwards.
GACCGATAAAATTACCCCAACAAATGCTGCGCCCAGGCACTGACCAAAGGTGCGCATGATGGCGAGAACGCCTGACGCGTAGCTGCTGTGTTCCCGCGATGCGCTGGCGAGCATCTCGCGGTTGTTGGGACTTTGAAAACAGCCAAAACCTATCCCACACACCAGACCGCGCAGGCTGATGTCCCACACCGGGGCATTATCCGGTAGCTGTGCGAGCAAGACGAGTCCAACGGCAAAAATGCATAACCCCACGGTGGAAATCAGTGCAGGGGCGTAGCGATCGGCCAGACGTCCGGTGTGAGGAGCAACAAGTACGATCCCCACGGGCCAGGCGGTGAAAAGCAGCGCGGAGGTAAAGGCGCTATAGCCATACACGCTCTGGAACAGAAACGGCAGCGCGACGAAGGTCATCCCCTGGCTCACGAAAGACGAGAGCGAAGTTAAGGCGGCCAGCGAGAAGCGGGCTGAGGCAAAGAGTTCCAGTGGTAACAGGGGCTGTGTGGCCCTGCGCTGCCGGTACACAAAGGCCACGCCGGAGATGATAGCCACCAGGCCATAAAGCGCCGGGATCAACAGCGAGCCGCCCGTCTCACCGGGGCGGGTGAAGTCATATGACGCCATAATCACCGCACCAAGCATAACAGCTGAAAAAAGAGCACCGGCAATGTCAAAGCGCCCACGGATCGCACCGCGCTGAGATGGCACGACACGCAATGTCAGTAACAGGGCGATGACCCCGAAAGGGAGGTTTATCGCGAATAGCCATTGCCAGCCAAGAGAGGAGAGCAATGCGCCGCCGATTACCGGGGCGATGGCTGTGTTAGCGGCGATGAGCAGGGCGTTAATGCCCAGAATCCGACCCAGCAAGCGGTTAGGAAAAATGGAGCGCAGAATGGCAGGTGCGATACTCAACGTTGCGGCACCGCCGATCCCCTGCAACAGGCGCATGGCGACCAGCATCTCCAGAGAGGTCGAGAGCGCACAGCCCAGCGACGCCAGGGTAAACAGGCTTATTCCCGCGGCAAAAAGAGCGCGAAACCCCGTGCGGGGCGCCAGCGCGGCAAAAATGGCCAGCGTCATGGCGGCGGACAGCAGATAACCGTTGGCGACCCATACCGCATCGCCTGAAGAAACCCCAAGCATACGGGCAATTTGTGGCAGGGCGATATTGACCATCGAGCCGTCAAAAACGGCCATTGTGGTACTGGTCATTACCGCCACCATCGCCAGACGGCGCGCGTGGCCCGGCAGGCCTTCATCGCCTGGTTGGTCAGTAAACAATTGCATAAAAACCTCTGCGAAATAGATGCGTAGGGTCACTATAATGAGCCGATATACAGGGCGGAAGACGCAGCATTTGCAGTTATAACCTGCACCAGACGCCTTATCTCAATGAAGGACGCATGATGACTGAACCCGACCTGAATCTGCTGTTTGCACTCGATGTCCTGCTCGCCGAAAGAAGTGTTGCGGGCGCAGCGCGTCGTCTGGGATTAAGCGCTTCGGCAATGAGCCGTACGCTCAGCCGACTGCGGGAAACCACCGGAGACCCGTTATTGGTAAGGGCAGGGCGCAACATGGTGCTGACGTCTTATGCCGAAGGGATACGCGAACGTACGCAAAACGCGGTTTTTGAAGCCCGCTCGGTACTGCACCCGGCGCAGCCTGAGCTGAACATCAGCACCCTCGAACAGCTTTTTACCCTGCGTGCCAACGATGGTTTTGTCGAGGCTTTTGGCCCGGCCCTGATTGCTGAGGCCGCGGTGACTGCGCCAGGCATCACCCTGCGTTTTGCCGCAAAACCAGAGAAAAGCTCGCGCCCGTTACGTGAAGGTCTGGTGGATCTTGAGATTGGCGTGCTCGGCGAGATGGGACCGGAGATCCGCGTACAGGCGCTGTTTCGTGACCGGTTTGTTGGGGTGGTGCGTAAAGGACATCCGCTGGCGCAACAACAAGAGGTGACAACGTCACAGTATATTGCATGGAAACACGTTGTGGCCTCGCGCCGGGGTCTGCTGTCCGGCCCGGTGGATGAGGGGCTGGCAGAAGCCGGACTCACGCGCAACGTGGCGGCCATCGTGCCCGGTTTCCCTGCCGCGCTGGCCGTCGCCCGCACCACGGATCTGGTGGCGCTGGTGCCGGCGTCGTTTCTGATCAATCAGCCTGCCGCCTCTGAACTGGTCGTCTTCGAACTACCGGTGAAGACGCACTGCATCACCGTATCGCAACTGTGGCACCCGCGTTCCGAGGTTGACCCGGCACATCGCTGGCTACGCGCATTTGTCCTTGGCGTTTGCCGACGGCTGGTACCGGAAAACTAAACTGTGTTGCAGGGAAAAATCGGCGTAGTATCGCTCCTCGCCTGATATTTCAAGAGGTACGGGGCGTGCGCTGATTGAAGCACTTCGTCAGGAAGGGGAAAAAAGCGGCTGGGCGAAACTCTACTGGGTCACGCGGTCGACCAACCCAGCCCGAAAACTGTATGACCAGCTTGCGGAACTGGGCGATATCGTCCGTTACAACATCAGCCTGTAATCACAGACCGAAAAAGAAACGTAACCCCGAGTAGGCCACCATCCCGGCAATAACGGTGGCGAAAAGCCCACGGGTTATGATGCCAGTGATGGCGGCAATGGCGGCGGCCAGCAGCGATACGCTGATGCCGCTGCTCGTCAGGGCCGGTTTCTCAATGAGTTCTGCCGCAATAATGGCAGCCATAATGGCGGCGGGAATAAACCCCAGCCACTGCTGAACCACCGGGGCCAGACGAAAACGGGAAAGCAGTAAAATCGGCACAGTACGCATCAGCGCGGTGACCAGAGCCGCGATCGCAATCGTCAGCAGAATGTTCCTTTCCATTTTATTTCACTCCTTTGTGCGATGCGCGTAAGAGTACCGTTGCCAGGGTTGCAGCGAGCGAGGCGGCGACAATGACAATCACGCTGAGATCCGTATGCCCGGAAGCCATGACCGTCACGAAAACCGCAATCGCGATACTGAAACTTTCGAGCTTCTTCTGCCGACTGGCAAACCAAATCATCAGTACCAGGCCGATAAACATCGAGACCAGGCTGAAGCTTAATCCTTCCATCAATGCCGGTGGCAACGCAGAGGCAAGACACCCTCCCACCACACAGGCGAGGATCCAGTTCAGCCACGCGGCCAGGTTCAGGCCAAACATCCAGGCAAAGGGAACCGTCCTCTGGTGACCGCCGCGCTGCACCGCCACGCCGAAGGTTTCGTCTGTCAGCAGTAAGCCACTGACGATTTTCTGTAGCGTCGTCTGATCGCGAAAGAACACGCTCATTGCCGAGCTCATCAGCAGGTAGCGTAAATTCACCAGGAACACGCTCAGCACCACTGACGCCATTTCAGCACCCGCAGACCAGAGTGAATAAAACAAAAACTGGGCCGAACCGGTATAAAGCGCGGTAGCCAGAAACGCAGTTTGCCAGACGGTAAATCCGGACAATGTCCCGATAGCGCCTGCGGCAAAACCGATACTCCAGTAGCCGGGGATGGTCGGCAGGCAGGCGGCAACACCGCCACGAAACAAGGCTGCGGTATCGTCCTTGCGCATGGCGTCACTCTTTATCAACATCAATTTTTCCCTTTCTTTCTCGTCTGAATGTGCAATCTTAAGGGTCCTGAGAAATCGCGATAGTAAAATCCTGCGCATTTGTAAAAAAAGTGTGGGCAGCCGGAGAACGGGGACGTGACGCAAAACAGACGGGATGACATCAAGCTCTGGCGCGATAATGCACTGCATGGGGGAATGGAAATTCTGCGCGCCTCTTGTTACGAGCACAGTTACCCGCCGCATTTCCATAACGAGTTCGTGATTGCGGCATTTGCCCGTGGCGCTCAGCGTACCCGGATATGCCGCCAGAACGGCATTGCCGCAGCGGGAACGGTGATGGTGATCATGCCGGGTGAGGTACACACCGGCGAAGCGGTGCAGCGCGATGAAGGCTGGGATTATTGTGCGTTTTATCCGTCGCAAACACTGATCAATGACGTGGCTGAAACCGTGCTGAAAGGGCGAGGCGACGTCAATTTCGGGACCGACGGCATGCGCTACGATCCGCTGATTGCCCGCCGTATGCTCCATGCCGCCCAGGTACTAAACGCCAGTGACGACCCGCTGGAAAAAGAGTGTGTGATGTACCAGATACTCAACATTCTGATCGGCAGTTATGGTGAACGGACAGTCAAAGGCGCGCGCCACGACCTGATGCGTGCCGATATCCGCAAAGCCGTCGAGTTTCTGCACGCCACCTATGCCCAGGCACTGAGCGTCAAAGAGATTGCCGCCGTCGCCGGGCTGAGTGAGTTCTACTTTATGCGCACATTCCAGGCCATGACCGGCCTGTCGGTACACCAGTACCTCACGCAGATCCGCCTGGTCAGAGCAAAAGGGCTACTTTCCCGCGGCATCAATGCGGCACAGGTGGCCAGCGATGTCGGCTTTTTCGATCAAAGCCATCTGATTAAACATTTCCGCGCACATTTTGGCACCACGCCGGGCGTATTTGCCGCGGCTTCGGCCTGATTTGCCCACCTTTCCAGGCGCAGACACATGATAAACAGACACTATTTTGACCTTCCGTTTGCAGGGCAAACGCTGCGTGCCGATTCCTCATACGGCAACAATGGCCACGTGTTGATGATCCACGGTGGGTCGAAAGACAGAGAAGTGTTCGCCCATTATCGCCAGTTACTGGATGAGATGGGCTACGGGACCACCGCGTTTGACTGTATCGGCCATGGTGCATCGACGGGGAATATTACGGAGTCATCGCTCTATAGTCGCACGCAGCAGGCGCTGGCGGTCATTGCGCATCTTGATGTTCCGGTTACCGGTTGTCTGGGCTCCAGTATGGGGGCCTATAACGCCATTCAGCTCAGCACGCTGGCCGATTTTCGCTCGCTGATGCTGCTCGTTCCCGGCGTTTATACACCTGCGGCCTGGACGGTTAACTTCGGTCCGGCCTTTTCACACATCATCCGTCAGGATAAAAGCTGGCAGAACTCGGACGCCTGGCCACTGCTCGCGGGTTTCAGGGGAAAATTACTGATCGTTGCCGCAGAATGTGATGACGTGATCCCTCAGCAGATCCCGGAAAAACTGCATCACGCGGCAGGTAACGCGTCCTGGAAATCGCTGCTGGTTGTGCCGGATGCCGACCATAACAGCGTGTGGAAAAATATTACCCGCTCGCCGTCCCTGACGGAGAAGGCGCATGCGCTTTTCCGTACCTGTTTAGCCCCCATCGGTGAGCAGTGAACGTTATTGGCTGGCGGTTTTGGCCGGGCTGACAATCATCCAGACCGCAAGGCAGATGATCACAGCCCCCGTGCCAAAACCTTCACTTAGGGTTTCTCCCAGCACCAGATAGCCCCACAACACGCCAAAGGGAGGAATCAAAAAGGTGACGGTTAATGAGCGCAGCGGGCCAATATCCGCAATCAGGCGGAAATAGAGAATGTAGGCAAGGGCGGTACAGATAAGCCCGACAGCGATAACGCTCGCCCAGACATCACCCTGCTGCCAGTTAATGGCAGGCCCCTGACTAACAGACCAGGCAAAGAACGGTAGCAGAAATAAGGTGGCCCCGAGCTGGCTGCCAAAAGCGACCATTTTCGAATACCAGGCTATTCCTTTTTACCCCGTGTCTGGCAGCCATGATGCTGGCAGGCTGTGCATCTTATAAAGGTCTGCATACTAACAATAATGTGGTGGAACCAAACGCGCTGATGGCTAAACAGACGCTGGCGAATGTCCATTTTAGCCCGGCAAACTGGCCGAAACACGCCTGGTGGGAAGGCTTTAATGACCCACAGCTCACGGCATTGGTAGAAGAAGGTCTGGCCAACAGCCCGGATCTGCAGGAGGCGAATGCGCGGGCAGAAAAATCGAACGCGGAAGTCGTCGCCAGAAAAGCCGCTTTATTGCCCACACTCGATGCGAACGCAGGGATCACGCGTTCACGGGTCGCCAAAGTCGATGACCCGCTGTTGGAAGGGAACGCGTACAGCACACTGCGCACCGCCTCGCTGGATATGAGTTACGGTCTGGATTTATGGGGCGGTAAAAAAGCGGCATGGGAAGCGGCGCTGGGGGCGGCAAAGGCCTCAGAGGTGGATAAACAGGCTGCGCAGTTAACGCTGGCTGCGAATGTGACCCGCGCCTGGATCAACCTCAATCTGGCGTGGGATCTGCAGGACCTGGCGAAAACAAACGCCGACCGCGTGCATAAACTGGCCATCGTTCAGAAACAGTATTATCAGGCCGGGCTGACGCCGATGTATCAATACAAACAGGCGGCCGCCAATGATAATGACGCACAGAAACAGCTGCTGGTGGCACAGCAAAACGTCACGGATGCGGGCATTAAGCTGTCCACGCTGGTGGGCAAGGGGCCGGACCGATGGCACAGCCTGCATCACAGCAAACTGACCATTCCCGCACAGCTTGCGCTGCCGACCACCATTCCGGCTGAACTGTTAGGTCGTCGTCCGGATATTGTCGCCGCCCGTTGGCGTGTTGAGTCCGCGCAGAAACAAATTGAGGCGGTCAAAACCGAGTTTTACCCGAACATCAACCTGGTGGCGGCTGCCGGTTACCGCAACCTGCTGGGTGATGCGTTCTTTGCCTCACCGAGTAAGTTCTTTAATATTGGCCCGACGCTGTCGTTGCCGATTTTCGATGCCGGGAAACGTCGCGCCGATTTAGCCAGTACCGACGCCGACTGGGATATCGCCGCCGCGCACTACAATAGTCTGGTGATTTCATCGCTGGGCAGCATCAGCTCCACCATTACACAGGTGCAGACGCTCCAGCAGCAAATCGCGCAGGCGGAAACCTCAGACCAGTTAGTGCACAGCGCCTGGGATGACATCGGTCAGCAATATAAGGCGGGGATTCGCCCGTGGATGGACGTGCTGTCATTGCAAAGCCAGCTGATTACCTCTGAGCAGGAGATGGTTAAACTGAAAGCCGAGCTGATGAATCAATCCATTGCGCTAATCGAACAACTGGGCGGCGGGTTTAGCCAGAGTTGATAGCGCCTCATTCGGTTTACTGTCGTGCTTTATTCGGGCAGTAAACCGGCAGAATGTATGCATATCACAAGGAGAACAACATGGCCGGAAGATGCATTTCTATCGAGCAAAGTGATACCACATGGCCTGAGCGCTATCAGGAAGAAGCAGCATCATTGCAGCGCGTGTTAGCAGGCATACCGATCGCGCTCCACCATATTGGCAGTACATCGGTTCCTGGGCTGGCGGCAAAACCGATCATCGACATTTTGCTGGAAGTCGCATCGCTAGCGGCCCTGGATGAATATAACGACGCCATGCGCATGGCGGGTTACACGCCACGTGGTGAGTATGGTATCGCGGGCAGGCGCTATTTTATTAAAGGTGGTACGCAACGCACCCACCATGTTCATGCATTTGAAATGAACAGCCCGCACTCGGTACGTCATCTGGCATTTCGTGATTATTTACGCCAGCACAGAGAGGTTGCGCAGGAATACGAAAAGGTGAAACGCGGCGCCGCTGCACACAGTGGCAACCTGTCAGAGCGCTACAGCCAGCTCAAAAATGACTTTATTCAGCACCATGAAGCTCTGGCATTACGGGAAAGATTAAGCAACCGACCAGACTGACTTCGTTTTATCCATCACGCCCTTGCACTATCTTTAAGCAGCAAAAGCACCATGCGCGTGCACGCACCCTGTGCACCAAACGATCCCTGGCCGCCAGCAGGGATCGCACCTGTCGCGCATCCTCGCAAGATATATCTTATTTTTCAAAAACCTAAGAAATTTACCACGCTGTCTGACGCAGTTGGCATATTTCATGCTCCTCTAATTTCGTTCAAGTAACTTTACTAACGTTCAAATCACTTTCAGAGAGCACGCCATGACACTGACCCGTTTTTCTTTACCCGCCTGTCTGACACTGATATCTGCCAGCCTTTTTTGCACCTCGGCGTTCAGTGCCGATCTGCTTGAAAGAATTAAAGAAGCCAAAGAAATTTCCGTTGCCACCGAAGCGCGATACGCCCCTTTTGAGTATGTCGATAACGGCAAAATCGTCGGCTACGACGTTGACCTGATGAACCACATCCTTGCGAAATCGTTGCCAGGCGTGAAGGTGAAACAGCTGGATTTACCTTTCCAGGGCATCCTGCCAGGTCTGGATGCGAAGAAATTCGATTTCGTGGTCACGGCCGTCACCGTCAATAAGCAGCGTATTGAACACTTCGGCTTTACCGCCCCGGTGGCGGAATCCACCGTTGCACTGCTTAAAAGAGCGGAAGACAGCGCGATTAAAACCCCGGATGACCTGAGCGGCAAAGTGGTGGGCTCGCAGGCCGGTTCCGGCCAGTTGCAGGTGCTGCAAACCTTCGACCAGGCGCTGCGTGCCAGCGGCAAACCAGGCATCAAAGAGATCAAACAGTATGTGGCGTTTGATGAAGCCTATGCCGACCTGGCCTCCCACCGTCTGGATGGCGTTGCTCAGTCGCTCTCAAACCTGGGGCCGTTAATTAAAACCCGCCCGGGCGTGTTTGCCACGCTGCCGGAAATGATCGGGCCGCAGACTTTCTTTGGCTGGGTAGGGCGTAAAGATGCCGACAGCGCCTCACTGGTGAAGCTGATCAGCGATGGGATTATTGAAGCTAACCGCGACGGCACCATGAAAGAGCTGCAGCAGAAATGGTTCGGTTTCACGATGACCGTTCCGGCAACAGAAATGCCTGCACCGGCGCTGTGAGTAGGAAACGATGACGGATTTCATGACGAGCTTTATCCACTGGCTCCCCATGCTGATTCAGGGGGCGCTTACCACCGCAGCGCTCTGCCTGACTGCGATGGTCGCCGGCTTTTTGGTGGGTATTGGCGTATGGCGGATGTCGACAAGCCCGTTACGGATTTACCGCATGACGGCCCATGGATGGGTCAGTCTGTTTCGTGGTACCCCGGTGCTGGCGCAGTTGCTGCTCTGCTTTTATTTGCCGTCACAGTTGGGGCTGGACATTCCCGGCTTTGTGGCCGCCGCGCTGGCGTTAACGCTGAACACGGCGGCCTATCAATCGCAAATCCTGAAAAGTGGTTTTGCCAGCATTACACCTGGTCAACTGGAAGCCGCTGCCATTTGCGGGTTAAGTCCACGGCAGATTTTATGGCGCATTCAGGTGCCACAGGTTGTCCGGGCAACGCTGCCGTCGCTGATTTCCGAGCTGATTGATGTGATTAAAGCGTCGGCAGTGGTGTCGGTTATCGCGCTGACGGATCTGATGCGAGTGGGGCAGCAACTGGCGTCATCCACCTACCAGCCGCTGCAGGTCTATCTGGCCGTCGCACTGGTCTATTTACTGCTGACCAGCCTGCTGGCGCTGTTGGGCCGCCAGGCAGAACGCCACTGGCAGAGGGAACAACGATGACTGAACTCGCGCAATACCTGCCAGCCTACGTCCAGGCCCTTGGCGTGACCCTGTGGCTAAGCCTGTGCGCCGCGTTCGGCGGCATGCTGTTAGGGTTTGCCTTAAACGGACTATGCGGCAGGCGCGGTCTGGCGTTTCACCTGTGGCGTACCTACGTGTGGGTGATCCGCGGCACGCCGTTTCTGGCACAGCTGGCCGTTATCTACTTTGGCCTACCGTCCATCGGCATCATGTTGAGCGCGGTTGAAGCGACGCTGCTGTCGCTGATGCTGTATAGCGCGGCCTATTTCGGTGAAATTTTTCGCGCCGCGTGGAACAGCATCCCTCCGGGACAGCGCGAGGCGGCACTGGCGAACAACATCTCGACGGTGCGCTGTTTCTGGCATATCCAGACGCCACAAGCCGTGCGTTTTGCGCTGCCGCTGTTGGGCAACCAGTTCATTCTGACCATTAAAGAGAGCGCCATCGCGTCAATCATTACCGTACCGGAATTGACCATGACGACGAGTCAGATTGTTGCCAACACCTACAGCTACGTCCTGCCTTACGCCTTGCTGATCGTCAGCTACTGGCTGCTGGCACAGGGCGTCAGTCTGAGCGTAAGAACACTGAGTCATGTACTACGAACCGGAGAATAACGTGAGCAAGACATCTGCGCCGGTGCTCGAAATGCGCCATGTAGGCAAGTCATTCGCAAACCATGTGGTGCTGAATGACATCAATTTACGCGTCGATCACGGTGAAATCGTCACCCTGATTGGCCCGTCCGGCTCCGGGAAAACCACCGCGCTGCGCTGCATGAATTTTCTGGAAGCCTACGACAAAGGCGATGTGCTGATTAAAGGGCAACTGCTCGGGTATTCCGGCACGCAGCGTGGCCCCGCGCATGTCGACAGCGCCAGCCTCATTGCGGATGTGCGCAAGCCGCTGTCGATGGTGTTTCAGCAGTTCAATCTGTGGCCGCATATGACGGTGCAGGACAATGTCGCCGCGCCGCTGGTGCTGGGCAAAAAGATGTCCCGCCAGGCGGCAAAAGCGGCGGCGATGGCCGCGCTGGGTCACGTGGGGATGGCGCAAAAAGCCGATGACTGGCCGGTGCGACTGTCCGGTGGCCAGCAACAGCGGGTGGGGATTGCACGCGCGCTGGCGCTGAATCCGGAGTTATTGCTGCTTGATGAGCCCACCTCGGCGCTCAACCCGGAGCGTGTTGAAGAGGTGCTCGACGTCATCCGCGATCTGGCCGGGCAGGGCATGACCATGGTGATGGTCACCCATGAGATGGCGTTTGCCGCCCATATCTCGTCACGGCTGGTGTTTATGGCCGACGGCAACATTATTGAAAGCGGCACGCCGCGACAGATTTTCACACAGCCGAAAAGCGAGCGCCTGAGAAGCTTTCTTGCGCCGCTGTTTCGGCGGCCGCTGCAACCCGAGGAGCTGGAGAAATTACCATGATGGAAAAGAGCTTACGGGTCGCCCGACAGCTGGATGAAGACTGGCTGAATCACCTGCTGGCGCAACTGGCAGAGTTTGGCAAGTTAGCGAATGGCGGCGTGGATCGCCAGGCGCTGAGCGAAGTGGAACTTGATGCCCGAGCCTGGCTTATCGATATCGCCAAAGAACTCGGTTGCGACGTCTACCGCGACGCGGCCGCCAATTTATTCTTCCGCCGTCCAGGGCGAGTAGCCGTCCCGCCCGTCACCACCGGCAGCCATGTGGATACGCAACCGTCCGGTGGCAACTACGATGGCTGCTACGGCGTGATCGCCGGACTGGTGTGCCTGAAAGCGCTCAACGACGCGCAGGTTGTCACCGAACGTCCCGTCGAAGTGGTTATCTGGACCAACGAAGAGGGCAGCCGTTTTGCACCGGGGGCCATGGGATCCAGCGCCTTCGTTGACCCTGCAAGACTGTCCGATCATCTTGGCGCTATAGGCGTGGATGGCGTGTCGTTTCGCGATGCGCTGGCCAGCCATCAGGCGCGTTATGCGGCGATCCCAATGCGCCCGGATCGCGAGATGGCCTGTTTCGTGGAGCTGCATATTGAGCAAGGTCCGGTGCTGGAAAGCCGCGACCTGCCGCTGGCTATCGTCAGAGGCATCCAGGGTGTGCGCTGGTATCAGATAACCTGCCATGGGGTATCGGCACATGCGGGAACCACACCCATGACCCTGCGCCAGGATGCGATGACGCTGGCACGCGAACAGCTTGCTCGCATCGAACAGGCAATGGGAGATGAGGCGGACGAGGAGCTACGCCTGACGTTTGGCCGCTGGCAGGTCACGCCGAATGCCATTAACACTATCCCGTCGAGCGTGCGCTTTACCCTTGATTTTCGCCATCCGTTGGCGGAAAAACTGGCCCAGCTCGACGCGGTGATTGCCTCTCTGGCAAGCGAACACGTGACGGTCGAGTCGCTATTGCACAAAGCGCCGGTCACCTTTGACGCGCGTATCAATCACATATTGAAAGCGGCCGGGAATGCGCTGGATATCGCTCATATGGAGCTGCTGTCTGGTGCGTTTCACGACGCCATGTACCTGGCCGAACACTGTCCGACCAGCATGCTTTTTGTCCCCAGCCATCAAGGCATTAGCCATAACCCGGCTGAATATACAGATCCTCGCTCACTGGCGGCAGGTGCCCGTACGTTGGCCTGCGCACTGACTGAGCTATCCCAATCACTTGAAGGAGTTAAATCATGACTGCAACTGCACACTACCCATCCTGCTGCGATAAAGACAATGGCGATGCCTTGGGCCTCAACCCGACCGCGACTTCCCCGATTTCCGTCGATGGCGCGCCGGTGTTAAACGAGTTGTATACCATCCCTCCCCGCTGCGGACGTGCCGTTTTACTGAAAACGGGCAGGTGATTAAGATCATCAACACCCCGGGCAGCCAGGTGTGTGATACATGGTTTTTCAATACCGGCGATCTCAGCGAGTTTGCTTCCATGGAGCATACCCGCGCCTTTATCGACAAAATCATCCCGCAGCCGGGTGATGTGCTGGTGACTAACCAACGTCGCGCCATTGCCACGCTGTTGACCGACACCTCTCCGGGTGTGCACGACACGCTGATCGCCGCCTGCGATCTGTACCGTTACACCAACATGGGCATTACCGAGTACCACGACAGCTGCGCCGACAATATGCGTCTGGCATTGAAAGCGATTGGTCTGCGCGCCCGCGAAGTGCCACAACCGCTCAATTTGTGGATGAACACGCCGGTAAACCCTGATTATTCAATTTCCTGGTTGCCCACCGTCAGCAAAGCGGGTGATTATGTAGAGATTCGTGCCGAGCTGGATTGCGTCGTCGTCATGTCCGCGTGCCCACAGGACATCGTGCCGATTAACGGCTGCTCACCGAAAGAAATTCAATTCGCCGTTGTGGAATGATTTATCTTGCCAGGCCTGCGTAACGCAGGCCGTTGGCGGACTTTAATGAAGCAGACAGATGAAAAAAAACGCTGACATCAAATCTACCGGAACCCCGTTGGGAATGCGGCTGCGCCACGCACGTCTGGTGCAGGAAATGACCCTCAAGCAGCTTGCGCAAAAAGTGGAATGCTCGGAAAGTCTGTTATCCAAACTGGAAAATGACGCCGCCTCGCCGTCGCTGGCGATGCTGCACCGCTTGGCAAAAGCGCTGGAAACCAGCATTGCCGACCTGATGGCCGATGACTGGACAGCTGACCAGCCCGTCCTGAAGCCTGAACAGCGCAACCGTAAGCGGTTTTTACAGCGCAGTAAAAAGGGAGGCATCGAGCTGGAGAACCTGACCTGGCACCATAAAGGCGGGTTGTTGCAGGGCAACATTCATATTATTGAACCGGGCGTCGCCAGCGATGGCCTGATTGAGCACCATGGCGAAGAGATGGGCTATGTGCTGGAGGGCGAGCTGGAGCTGCGTTTAGGGGACGATGTCTGGATCCTGGAGCAGGGGGATTCGTTCTATTTCCCAAGCCAGATCCCGCACGGCTACCGCAATATCGGCACCGTGGTCGCCAGAGTGCTGTGGGTCAACACCCCGGTCACGTTCTAATCGCGCGATAAGACGAAAAAACCACGCCGTAGCGTGGTTTCGTTTATGCGGGTGCCATTACAGCCCGCGCTGCGCCATCTGTTTCGCAAGATCGACCAGGCGGTTAGAGAAGCCCCATTCGTTGTCGTACCAGGCGAGAATTTTCACCAGATTGCCACCAATCACCAGCGTCGACAGTCCATCGATAATGGATGAGCGTGGGTCGCCCTGGTAATCGCTGGAAACCAGCGGTTCATCGCTGTAACCCAAAATCCCTTTCAGCGGGCCGGCTTCGGCAGCCTTGCGGAACGCCGTATTGACTTCTTCAACCGTCACATCGCGTTTTAGGGTCACGGTCAGGTCAACAATCGACACTACCGGGACAGGCACACGCAAGGAATAACCGGTGAGGCGGCCATCCAGTTCCGGGATCACTTTCCCCAGTGCTTTCGCCGCACCGCTGGAATACGGCACGATAGAGAGCGCTGCCGCACGCGCACCGCGCAAATCTTTCTCTGGCTGATCGTGCAACGCCTGGCTGTTGGTGTAAGCGTGCGTGGTGTTCATCAGACCGTGTTCGATACCGAAATTCTGATGCAATACCTGGGCAGCCGGGGCCAGACCATTGGTGGTACAACTGCCGTTACTCACAACAAAGTGGCGGGACGGGTCGTACTGCTGGTCGTTAACCCCCAGCACAATGGTCAGGTCATCGTTTTTGCCCGGTGCAGAGATGATCACACGTTTCGCGCCGCCGCTGCTGATGTGTACCGCCGCTTTCTCGCGATCTGTAAAGAAGCCGGTGGCTTCAATCACAATGTCGACACCGACGTCACGCCACAGAATGTTTGCCGGGTCGCGTTCGCTAAACACCCGTACGGCCTTGCCATCGACAATCAGCTGACCTTCACCCGCTTCAACGGGAACGGGCAGGGTGCCTAACAGGGAATCGTGTTTTAGCAGATGCGCCAGCGTTTTGCTGTCTGTCAGATCGTTAATGGCCACAATCTGAATCTCTTTATCGCCCAGCGCCGCACGCAGTACGTTGCGACCAATCCTGCCAAAACCGTTAATACCGACCTTAACCATGATGAACTCCTTCATATACGATGTCTGACATCACTGTAGGTCGGAGGCGGTTTGGCGTAAACGACAACTAAGGATCACTTTACGCCATTTTGCGACAGTGGAAACGCTGACGGTATTCGCCAGGGGTGAGATGGAGCTGGCGTTCAAAAATGCGGCGCAAATTGATGCTGCTGCCAAAACCGGTTTCGGCGGCTATCTTGTCCAGCGTTTCGTTGGTTTGCTCCAGCCGGTTACGGGCTGCGGCCAGGCGCGCTTCGGCAACGTAGCGTGCAGGCGGAGACCCGGTTTCGCGAGTGAAGACGCGGGTAAAATTGCGCGGGCTCATTGCCGCACGTTCCGCCAGCGTGTCGACGGACAACTCTTCGTCCAGATGAGCGAGGATCCAGCTTTGCAATTCGCTAATCGGACCCACGCTGCTGGCCTGCTGCAAATTATAGCGGCTGAACTGGAGCTGCCCGCCGGGACGTCGCAGGTACATCACCATATTCTGGGCAATATCCAGCGCGAGGCTAAAGCAGTAATCGTCTTCAACCAGTGCGAGCGTCAGGTCAAAGCCCGAACTGACGCCACCGGAGGTCCAGATGGGGCCATCCTGGACATACAGTGGACCCGCTTCGAGCGTGATTTTCGGAAATTGGGCTTGCATGGTTTCCAGCAACCGCCAGTGGGTGGTGGCACGTCGTCCATCCAGCAACCCGGCTTCTGCCAGTAGCATCGCACCGCCGCAAATGGAGACCACCCGGCGCGCGTGGGGTGCCGCAAGGCGCAGCCAGTCGACCACCGCCGTACCTTCCTCTTCATCTACGCCGCGCCCGGTGACCATGATGGTATCCCACGGCTCGCGGGGATCAATTTCATGCAAGCGGTTATCGGCAAGCAGGTTCAGCCCGGACTGGCCATGGATGACCTGGTGAGGTTGGGTGGTGGCGATACTAAAGCGATAGCGCGGCTGTGAGATGCCGTCCGCATGCAGTTGGTTAGCCTGCATCAGAATGTCGGCAATACCGGCGGCCTCAAACAGCATGCCGCCATCGGGAACGATTATCAGGAGTGTTTTCATGTCCTGAAAAGTACGCTGATTACACTATAAGTCAATATGAACGGGGGGCAGTTTGTCCCGGACGACAGAGAAAGAACAGGGCGATGGCGCTTAAAAATGGAAACACGGCCAGCTGTAGCCAGGGATACATCGCCTCGGTCGACGGTGTTAATGCCCGATCCAGTTGGCTGCCTAGCAGGAAATTACCCGCTAGTACCGCAATGCCGCCCGCGGTTGAGAGAGCGCCGTAGTGCGCACCCAGCATGGACGGCGCGCAAAATTGTGGGATCAAATCTTTCGCCGACGGCACCAGTAGCCAACATACTGAATGATTTCGATTCGGTTAACTTAATTGGACCAACTCATGCAGCAAATCGGGAGCGTTCATGTTAAAAAGATGTTTCTTAGTAGCTATGCCTGAACCTGACGGAGTAGACATGAGAACACAGAAGCGATGCATAGGATATGTGGCCATAGTGGTTGATGACTATGATCGGGCAATTGAGTATTACACGGAAAATAGCCAGAGCAAGCGGGCCATGTTCACGATAACGCGAAAGAAGACGCCGGCACTGACGATCGGAGAGACCCAGACGCTGCGCGGCCATCTGCGTTGTCAGGCGCCGGTCGACAACATCCTGAATGATTTTAAGTCGGTTAACTTCATCCAAAGTAAAAAACTCCGCTGCATGAGCCGTCATCAGAATCCCTCGATGGTGAGTCTACATGACGGACATCTTAACTTAGCCCAAAGCGGACATTACAACTTTGCTATTACATTACTGGTGCGCATAATGTATATTATGTTAAATGCACTCACCATCCCTTTAGTTCATAACCACCTGCGGACCACGATCAATCATACACTTACCCCGCCCCCATATTCTCCTTGTTAGCTTTGCGGTAATGTACACGGAATTTGATGCCGTCATAATAGCGTCCAGTCTGGTGAGATACCGTATGGCCGTATCTCACCAGAGAATATTGCAGTGTTGCCAACAGGTGCAGGAATTTCCATTAATTCGACTACGTTAAGACCACTCATTCTATTAATGTGAAGAAATAAAAACCGACGTGGTTATCGGTGCGGGCATTGAAAACGTCCGTCGCATGCGTTCTATTTCTTTAAGCGGGCTCAAACCAAATAAGCGTTTAAATTCGCGACTAAACTGAGACACGCTTTCGTAGCCCACCTGCGCACTGGCTGCCGAGGCGGTGAGATTATTTCGCAGCATCAATAACCGCGCCTGATGCAAACGGGTGGATTTCAGATATTGCATGGGCGAGGTATCGGTGACGGTTTTGAAATGGCTATGAAATGTCGGAATACTCATTCCCGCCTCTCTGGCCAAAACCGCCACGTCCAGATGCGAATCATATTCGGCGTGCAATTTTTGCAAGGCTTTCGCCACCTTGCCAAATTGCCCCTGCATGTTCAACGCACTGCGCATGGTCTCCCCCTGAGGCCCGGTTAGTACGCGATAATAAATTTCACGCACCATCGCGGGGCCTAATATTTCAGCCTCAATAGGATTCGACATTACCTGCAAAAACCGCAAAACGGAGGATCGCATCGCGTCATCCATCAGGCTCGACATCATACTGCGCGGTGATGTGGTCGCAATCACGCCCTGTCCATCAAGCTCCAGCATCAATTTTGCCGCTAAGCTGAAGTCCAGGCGCAGGTAGATGGCGAGCATGGGTTCGCTCTCGCTGGCGTCCGTTTCCATGGTAAAGGGCACCGGGACCGACACCATGAGGTAATGCTGGGCATCATACAAATAGACATCATTACCCAAAAAACCACGCTTCTTCCCCTGTACCACAATCACAATACCCGGCTCATACAACACGGGTACGCGCATCATCGGCCGGTTAGATCGTAAAAACCGCACGTCCGCTAACACGGTAAGATTGTAGCCTTCCTGCGGCGTTAGTGAGTCCAGGTATTCAACCATCTGGCGGGTTATTTCTGAGAGCATAGGCCTGTCACCAAAAAAGCACATAACCGAAGTGTCGCACCCCGATATCACGCCGTCCAGACTATCCATAGGATCAGGCAAACATCACAGAGGAACAGGGCTACGAAAGCCCCCCTCCTCGCCCTATTCTGTCAGTCCACTTTGAAGGAGGTTGTATGAGCCACGCAAAATTATTCTTTATCACCGGCGTCAGCAGCGGTTTCGGACGCGCACTAGCAGAAGCTGCGTTACATGCCGGTCATCGTGTTGTCGGTACCCTGCGCGACCTGTCGCTAAAAGATGAGTTAGAAGCGCGCTATCCGGGCAAATTCTTCGGGCGTATTCTGGATGTGACGGAGTTTTCAGCCATTGCTCCGCTTGCTGCCGAGATTGAACAGGAAATCGGTGCCGTTGATGTACTGGTCAATAATGCGGGTTACGGCCATGAAGGTATTATGGAAGAGTCGCCCATGGACGAACTGCTGCACCAGTTTAACGTCAACGTCTTTGGTGCTGTTGCCGTCATTAAAGCTTTTTTGCCCTGGTTCCGTACCCGGCGTGCAGGACATATTCTGAATATCACCTCAATGGGCGGCTTTATTACGATGCCGGGGATCAGCTATTACTGCGGCAGTAAATTTGCCCTGCAGGGTATTTCAGAAACACTCAGCAAAGAGCTCAGGCCGTTTAATATTTCGGTAACGGCGATACAGCCTGGATCATTTCGTACCGACTGGGCCGGACGTTCGATGGTACGTTCCCCGCGAACCATCAGCGACTACGATCACAGCTTTGGGCCGATTCGTGAAGCAAGGGAAAAACGCAGTGGCCATCAACCCGGCGACCCAATGAAAGCCGCCCACGCAATCCTGCAACTGGTTGAAAATCCGGAACCACCGGTGTCGCTGCTGCTGGGGAGTGATGCGATTAGGCTTGTCAGAGAGAAATTGCGTCATATGGATGCGGATATTAACGCCTGGGAAACGCTCAGCGTTTCGACCGACGACGAATAACAAGACATAACGCAGCCCGTTTTCTACTGGAACGGGCTGCGTTTTTACATTATCCCGAACGGTTAGCCACGCCCGACAAACGGCATTTTGGTCGCCATCACGGTCATAAACTGCACGTTTGTTTCAAGCGGTACGCTGGCCATATAGACCACAGCGTTGGCGACCTGCGACACATCCATCATCGCCTCAACCACCAACTCGCCGTTGGCCTGCTTCACGCCCTTCTTCATATGCTGGGACAGCTCGGTAAACGCATTACCTACATCCACCTGGCCGCAGGCGATGTCATATTTACGGCCGTCGAGCGAAATGCTCTTCGTCAGGCCGGTCACCCCGTGTTTGGTTGCCGTGTAAACCGCGGAATCCGGACGCGGTGCGTGCGCGGAAATAGAACCGTTGTTGATGATGCGGCCACCCTGCGGAGTTTGTTCTTTCATCAGGCGAAACGCCCCCTGGGCACAAAGGAACATGCCGGTCAGGTTAACATCCACCACGGCGGACCATTTCTCGTAGCTCAGCTCTTCAAACGGAATACCAGGGAAATTGGTCCCGGCATTGTTAAACAACACATCGAGACGGCCGAGTTTATCTTTGATCCGCGCGAACAACGCATCGACGGATTCCGGATTGGTCACATCAGTCGGAACGACCATGGTCTGGCCACCGTCGCTGCAATCTTCCATCGTGGCGACCGTTTCCAGTAACGGATCCAGACGACGGCCAACGAGAACAACAAAATAGCCGGCGCGGAACAGCGCCAGCGCCGTTGCCCTGCCAATGCCACTGCCCGCGCCGGTAACCAGCGCAATTTTTCTTGACGTGATCATGACTGCTTCCTTCGTTTAATGTTTTGATAAATTTGAAATAGTGGCAGTGCTGATCAGCTGGTCAGGCTGTTATCCGGGCACTGTCCGGCCAGTGCCTGGGCAAGGCTCGCCAACATCATCTCTCCCATCGCGGTGCGCGTCTCGACGGTCGCGCTGGCACGATGCGCCTGCAGCACAACGCTGTCCAGACCAAAAAGCACCTCAGGAACGTTTGGCTCATCAACGAAGACATCCAGCCCCGCACCGCTGATACGCCCTTCGGTCAGCGCCGCGACCAGGTCAGGTTCGTTGACCAGCTTTCCGCGCGCGATATTAACGAGGAAGCCATCCTGTCCCAGCGCATTGAGGACGGCAGCATTGATAATGCCTTCCGCTTTGTCCGCAGAGGCGGAGAGGATCAGCGCATCGCTCTGGCGGGCCAATTCCTGCAGGTCAGCAATAAACGGATAATCAAGGTCTTGCATCGCGTGCAAATCGGTATAGCTGATCGGGCATCCGAATGCCGATGCGCGAGCGGCAATCGCACGGCCCACGCGGCCCATCCCCACAATACCCACACGCATGCCGCTAAAACGACGGGAAAGCGGAATGGAACCCGGATGCGGGTTTTTCGCCCACAGGCCGTTACGCACCACGCGGTCGCCGGAACAGATGCCGCGACAGGTTGCGATCAGCAGGCCAATGGCAAGGTCTGCCACATCTTCGGTCAACGCGCCCAGCGTGGCGGTGACATGAATACCGCGTTTGCGGGCGTAATTCAGATCGACCGCGTCAACACCGACGCCATTAATGGCGACCACTTCAAGCGTGGGCAGTTTTTCCATCAGCACATTGCTGATACCAGTGTGACCGCCGGAGACCACGCCGCGAATGCTATTACCGTGTTCTTTAATAAAGGCGTCTTTGTCTTCTATTTCGAAGTAACGATGCACGGTATAGAGTGCGTTTAATTTCTCGCTAATCGCAGGAATCAGAATTGGGTTTAACTGTAAAATGCTGGGTTTCATAACATTAGATCCATAGTTGCGCCACTAAATGGCTAGCCTGTTATTCGTTATTACCTGTGCACTGCCGCCATTTATGGCAGGTGTCTTTCAAGTATTTCAATTGAGATATTTTGCGGCCCGCGAATAAAGCATCCGCGCACGCCCGGACGAAGTGTCTTCGGCTCCTGGGTGAACACTACGCCGCGTTTTTTTAATTCGGCGGCCACGTCATCAAGGTTGTCGACCGTCAGACCAAAATGGTCCAGCCCCTGGTAAGGCGGCAGCGGCGGTGGCGCAACGCCATCACCTTCAACCACCGGCGCAATGAAGATATCAATCCCGGCGAGGTGAATGTCCACCTTACCACCCGGCTTACGGATAATTTCGGCATCTAAGCAGCGCTCAAACCAGGATGCGGTAAATTCCGGGTCCGGGCTGCGCAGCTGTAGATGATCCCATTTAAACTTAATCACTACTTTTCTCCCTTGAACAATTCCAGCCTGGTCGTCTGATGCTGTGAATCAATCACGACACAGGCTGAATAAATAAGTGAACAATCACTGTGCTATTGATGATTTGATAACACTGCGCACGCCTTAATCCATCTCGATACGGGACAATGGCCCGAGCAAGAATGAATAGGCAAATGCGCCAATCAAACACATAATCCCCATCATATTGAGCGCCCAAAAGAACTGGCCGGTGGCGTGGAGAATATAACCAATCATGATCGGCGTGGTGACCCCGGCAATATTGGCGGCAAGGCTGGTGATACTGCTGGTTAATCCAATATATTGACGCGGTGCAATTTCAGATACCGCAGCCCAGGAGGATGAACCCACACCCTGTGCAAAGAAAGAAATGGTCAAAATAACAATGATGATTTCATTCGATGTCACGAAGTTAACTAACAGAATGGAGGAACCTAGCAGCGTACCAATAATCAATGGTGCTTTTCGGGCCACCGACATGGAATAACCACGACGAATAAAGAAATCAGAGAAAAATCCCGCCAGTAATATCCCGGCAGTCGCTCCAAGGAACGGTAATGCCTGGAATATACCCACCTTAATCATCGTCATTTGACGTTCTTCAACCAGATAGGTCATAAACCAGGTCGTAAAGAACACCAGGATGGCGTTATTGCAGAATTTGCCCAGACAAATCGCCAGAATTTGACGGTGTTTCAACAAACGCAGCGCATTTTTCAAGTCAAAACGATCGCGCTCTTTTTTTCCGACAAGGCCACCGCCTTCACGAATATGTTTAAGTTCGGCCTGGTTCACTGAGCGGTGATTTAACGGATCGCGATACCAGATGTACCACAGAATACCGAAAAGGATGCCCGCGCCGCCGGTCAAATAAAAGGCGGAGCGCCAGCCAAAACCGTTGGCGATCCACAGCAGCAGCCCGGTAAATAAAGGCGTGCCGATGTACTGCCCCATAACATAAACACTGGTGGCAAAACCACGCTCACCGGTGGGAAACCACATGGTAACCGCACGGGCGTTTGACGGAAATGCCGGCGCTTCAAGCGCGCCAATCGCCAGCCGTGAGCCGAACAGCATATTAAAACCACCGGCTAACCCCTGAGTCATCGTGGCCAGTGACCAGGTTATCAGTGAAAACGCGTACGCAATGCGCGACCCGAGCACGTCGGCAATAATTCCTCCGGGGATCAATGCAAACGCGTAAGTCAGACCAAATGCGGCAAAAATCTGTCCCATCTGGACTTTATCCAGCGCGAGATCTTTACTGATAAACGGCGCCAAAATGCCAAGACTTGATCGGTCAACGAAGTTGATCGCGAATTCAGATAATAAGTGCAACGCTCGGACATGATTGTGGAGAGTGTAGGAGGAAGGGTTAACTACCGATAA
>NZ_CBFFRL010000075.1:0-22943 GCF_965644215.1 Phytobacter sp. V69 | reverse complement strand
ATACAGCTCAGCTAAGGTAAGGCTAATACAGCTAAGGACTCCACTGAACCCCACCGATTAAATCGCACCTTCCTTATTCGGGCCACGGTTTTGCCTGTAGCCCCGGTAAGCGGAAACGCCACCGGGGAATGTCCCTTATTCGGGCTTCGGTCCTGATTCCCTCTCCCGTTGGGAGAGGGTTAGGGTGAGGGGAATCAACCGCTTACTAACGATAAACCGGCAACAGATTAAAGCTCGACAGCACGTGAATAATGGCGTTGCCCGCGCCGAAGCACAGAATCAA
This sequence comes from Phytobacter sp. V69, assembly GCF_965644215.1. Classification (NCBI taxonomy): domain Bacteria; kingdom Pseudomonadati; phylum Pseudomonadota; class Gammaproteobacteria; order Enterobacterales; family Enterobacteriaceae; genus Phytobacter; species Phytobacter sp. V69. The sequence goes on along the minus strand of NZ_CBFFRL010000075.1, from coordinate 22,660 downwards.
CACAATCATTGCCTTACCGCCCCACACACGATAATGCGGGCTGCCGAAGCGTTTGCGCGACGCGCTGGCCAGCAGTGCCGGCACAATCGCTGCCCAGACGGTTGCTGCTAGTCCGGCAAAACCAATCGCATAGATAAACCCGTTCGGCCACAGCACACCCCCGATCATCGGCGGCAGGAAAGTCACCAGCGCGGTTTTAAAACGCCCCTGCGGGCTGTCGTCGAACTTAAACAGATCCGCCAGATAGTCGAATAGGCCCAGGGTCACGCCGAGGAACGAACTGGCGACGGCAAAGTTTGAGAACACCGTCAGCAGTAAATCCAGACCACGGCTGTTCAGCACGCCGCTCAACGCTTGCACCAGCACGTCGATGTTGCCGCCTTTCTCAGCAATATCGATAAACGCCGGGCGCGGAATATTGCCCATCGTACCGATCAGCCAGAAAACGTAGAGGATCAGCGCCATCAGCGTACCGAGCAGCAGGCAGCGGCGGATGGTCAGCGGGTCTTTGCCGTAATACTTCATCAGGCTGGGTACGTTGCCGTGATAGCCAAACGAGGCGAGGCAAAAGGGCAGCGCCATTATGACGTAGGGAAAATAGCTTGGGTTTACTTCGGCGGTGTTGAACAGTACCGCAGGCTGCACGTGCCAGATTAACCCACCGAAGCTCATAAAGAAGGTGAGGATCTTGGCGCCCAGCACGATGGTGGTCATCCGGCTGACAGCCCGGGTGCTCAGCCAGACAATAAAGGCCACGATCAGTGCGAATAACAACCCACCCAGCCGTGCCGGGAAGGCGATATTCATTTGTGAGAACGTATGGTGAATAACAGAGCCGCTGGCGGAAATATAGGCGTAGGTCAGAATATATAAAACAAACGCGACGGTGAGGCCGTTAATAATATTCCAGCGATTGCCGAGAAGATCTTTCGTGATGGTGTCGAAACTGGCGCCAATATGATAATTCAGGTTAGCTTCGAGGATCATTAATCCTGAATGCAACATACAGAACCAGGTAAAAACTAACGCGAGCAGTGACCAAAAAAACCATGAACCAGACATGACAACCGGTAAAGAAAACATGCCTGCGCCAATAATGGTGCCACCAATAATCATTGCGCCGCCAATTAACGACGGGGCTTTATTTGTTACCGTAAGTGTAGCCATAGTGCGTTTTCCTCACGTACCTATAGGCGTCATAATTCTCATCACCCTGGACCGGCGACGTGTATTTTTTTCAGGCGTGATATTGGAAAGACGCGCACGTTGCAGGCGCGTCTGAGTGTGTTTTATTCCACAGGTTTTAAACGGGCAACGAAGTGGCGCAGCACCGGCGGTTCATAGGTGAACGTCAGGCCCTTAATGGACGCAGCGCGTTTCTTCACGGCAATCAGTGAGTCAGCGATATAGTCCATATGGTCGTTGGTGTAGACACGGCGCGGAATGGTCAGGCGCAGCAACTCCATCGGCGACGGTTTTTGCACGCCTGTGACCGGGTCTCGCCCTAACAGCAGCGAGCCGATTTCCACACTGCGAATACCCGCTTCCAGATACAGCTCGTTGTTCAACGCATGTGCCGGGAACTGTTCCGCCGGAATATGCGGCAGCAGCAGTTTGGCATCGACAAACACCGCGTGGCCGCCGGTCGGGTACTGGATCGGAATACCGCCCTCACGCAGGCGTTCGCCCAGATATTCCACCTGTGCAATACGGTAGGTGAGGTAGTCTTCGTTGGTGCCTTCCTCCAGACCGATAGCCATTGCTTCCATATCGCGTCCTGCCAGGCCGCCGTAGGTCACAAAGCCTTCCATCGGTACGCAGCGGATGCGCACTTCGTTAAACAGATCTTCGTCTTCGCGGAAACAACACATGCCGCCGATATTCACTAGCGGATCTTTTTTGGCGGACATGGTCAACATATCGCCGTAGGTATACATCTCGCGGATGATCTCTTTAATCGATTTGTCGGCGCAGCCCTCTTCGCGCTGTTTAATAAACCAGGCGTTTTCGCAGAAGCGCGCGGAGTCGATGACCACCGGGATCTTATGACTTTTCGCGATCTGGTAAACTTCGCGCATATTCGCCAGCGAAATCGGCTGGCCGCCGGAGCTATTACAGGTCACGGTGGTGACAATCGCCGCTACGTTTTCCGCGCCCTGTTCGGCGATGGTGGCTTTCAGCTGATCGATATCGAAGTTGCCTTTCCAGTCGTACCACGAGGTGGTGTCGAACGCTTTCGGCGTTACCACGTTGATGGCTTTCGCTCCATTCAGCTCCACGTGTGCGGCGGTGGTGTCGAAGTGGAAGTTGGAAATAAACACCGGTTTTTTCGATTTGCAGCGGGCAATCAGCGACGGGAAGAGGATCTGTTCAGCGCCGCGCCCCTGGTGGGTTGGGATGGTGAACGGATAACCGATGATCTCTTTCACTTTTGCACATAAATTCTGATAGTTACGGGAACCGGCGTAGGCTTCGTCGCCCATCATCAGCCCGGCCCACTGGCGGTCACTCATGGCCCCTGTGCCCGAGTCCGTAAGCAGGTCAATATACACATCCTCGCTATTAAGCAGGAACGGGTTATATCCGGCTTCGGCCAGCGCTTTCACGCGGTCGTCGTACGTGGTCATGCGGATATTCTCAACCATTTTAATGCGGAAAGGTTCTGGGATGCGTTTCATAATATTTCTCCAATAGCGTACCTTGCGACGTAATAGCAATTTCCGGCGGTTTTTTACGCGCAAAGAAATAACTACCAAACGTCGTGTTTAGTTGAATTATTTATTAGATGAGAGGCAGCGGAGAATTAACGAGGGAAGTCGTTGGTAATGCGCGGATCGAGATTATACCAGGCGTTTAAACCGCCCTGAGCAATGAGGCGGTAACTCAATCGATATTTCATTACATCGTCCTCTGACGTTACGGGAGTACTAAAAATAGATAAATATGAAAAAATATCCGCGATTAAACTCACAAATAGATTATTGAGAGAACGATTCACTGGAAAATATGATGGCAGACACGTTTTGCGTTCACCTTTTTAATCGCAATAACCGTGTGGGATTCAGGGGTTGCCACCGTCCTTCTCGCCCTTTGATAATCGGGATAAAGGCTGTACCCTATGTCGCGCAGAAACGGCGCATTGAACGCGCGGGCTTTTCAAAGGTAAAGAATGAAATTCAAAGCAGACCAGACCAGCCAGAAACTCCGGGGTGGTTACTATACGCCGCAAAACTTAGCCGATTACGTGACCCGCTGGGTGCTGAGCACACACCCCGCCAGCGTGCTGGAACCGAGCTGCGGCGATGGTGCATTTATTCAGGCTATCCATAACAACAATGGTGATAAAGCGGTTAACCTGGAATGCTTTGAGCTGTTCGACGTCGAGGCGCAAAAGGCCATGCAGCGCTGCGAGATGCTGGGATTTTCCAACGCGACGGTGACCGAAGGCGATTACCTGGTCTGGGCCAACAAGCAACTGGCTGAAAACCATATGCTTTACGATGGCGTCGTCGGTAACCCGCCGTTTATCCGCTACCAGTTCCTTGAAAATGCGTTTCAGGTGCAGGCGGAGCTGGTGTTTAAGCAACTGAAGCAGAAATTCACCAGGCACACCAATGCCTGGGTGCCGTTCTTACTCTCCTCGCTGGCGCTGCTCAAACTTGGCGGGCGTCTTGGCATGGTGATCCCTTCCGAAATCATTCACGTGATGCATGCTCAGTCCCTGCGCAGCTACGCGGGGCAGGTGTGTTCGAAAATCGTGATTATCGATCCGAAAGAGATCTGGTTTGAAGACACGCTGCAGGGCGCGGTGATCATTCTGGCCGAGAAGAAAATCGATCCACAGCAGGAAACCGATGGTGTGGGGATCGTCAGCGTTAACGGCTTTGATTTCCTCGCCGAAGACCCGAACGCGCTCTTTGCGCGCACGCCGGGCATTAACGGCGAAACCGTCGCCGGGAAGTGGACCAAAGCGGTGCTGGAGCGCGACGAACTGGCGTTGATTCAGGCGCTTATCCGCCATGAGTCGGTGCATCAGTTTAACGATATTGCCACCGTGGATGTGGGGATTGTGACCGGGGCGAATGAGTTTTTCCTCGTCGATAATCAGACCGTTGAGCAGTATCAACTGGCCGATTATGCCCATCCGATGTTTGGCCGCAGCCAGCACTGTCCAGGAATTTTGTACGATGAGAATCAGCATGCGGAAAACCAGCGCGATGGCCTGCCAACCAACTTCCTCTATATTGCCGACGATTACGACGCCCTGCCGTTAAAAGTGAAGGAGTACATCCTTTTCGGCCAGGCGCAGGATTTGCACACGCGCTATAAATGTCGCATCCGTAAACCCTGGTACAAGGTGCCCTCGGTGTACAGCACCAGTATCGGCATGCTGAAACGCTGCCACGAGGCGCCGCGCTTGATCCTCAATCAGGCGGAAGCCTACACCACCGATACCGCCTATCGCGTGCGCTCGACCTTTACCAGCAGTGAAAATCTGGTGTGCAGCTTTTTAAATCCGCTGACGGCGATCACCGCTGAGCTGGAAGGGCGTTATTACGGCGGTGGCGTGCTGGAGCTGGTGCCGTCGGAGATTGAACAGCTGTATATCCCGGTGATCGAAGGGATGGAACACGATCTGACGGGCATCAATCAACAGGTGAAAGCCGGTGAGATTGCTGAGGTGATCCGCAGCCAGGGCGAGAAGATCCTCGCGGCGTTAGGTTTTAGCAAAAGCGATAACGATAAGCTGATGGCAATCTGGCAGAAGTTGAAGGATCGCCGGTTACGTAAATAACCTTTTCCCCGGTGGCGCTGCGCTAACCGGGGCTACATGGGTGTGGTAGCCCGGAAAGGCACGCCGCTATCCGGGACAACCGATCACAATCCCTTATACAGATCCTCTATCGACGGGATTTTCACGTCCAGCTCAGCTAAATTAAACAGCGCTACTATCAACGCATCCATCCGTGCCTGCTCGGTGTCGAACTGGCGCTGATAAACGATTTTTTCCCGTGTCGATGCCTGTGCAATCCGGGAATACAGATGGTTGAGCTGCATTTGCAGGGTGGCAATATCGTCGTGGCGCGCCGCGTCTGCGCTGTTGGTGAAATCGATGGTCGGAATCGGCATCCGGGTCTGGATTTTTGTCCCCCTGGCGATAAAGCCGCCGCGGAAAATCTCCCCATAAATCGACGCGAACCACTCCAGATGGCGGGAGGTTAACAGCGCCTGAATATAGAAAATGGAGTAGGGGCAGTCATCGGGCACGTTAATGATGCTGTAGCCCGCCGTGCCGCCGGAAGAGACAAACGTCCGGTGGTTATCAATCGCGTATTTGTAGCCATTCGACAGCACGCCGACGATAATTTTTTGCGGCACATCGCAGTTCTCCAGCGCCTGACTGCGCCCATAGCGATACCACTCATGCGGCGTTGTCGGGTCCGGTTTTATCGAGCGCTTGCCATTATCAAGATGCGGTTTGACCACCTGTAAGAAGGCGAACGTCTGCGGGTAATTGGCGCGTAAATCGTCGTACTCAATAAACTGAATGCGACCATCCACCTTGTGATAGGGATAAATAACGAAGGCGTTCGGCTCCACATCTTTGTAACTGTAGAAGTTATCCTGGCCCGCGCGCGGCGTTTCAAAATAGGGGCGCGTTAAGGCTTCTTCAATCGAATATTCCACGCCATCGTAAGCGAACCAGACGTATCCATTTTCCGTTCTCAGGCTTTTATGCACGTAATATTCATTGGCGCTGGTTTGAATACCATTGGCAATCGCCCCTTTGCCCAGAATATCCCCCAGTTCGGCGGAGTTACTGAACATTCGCTGCAAGATATCGTTGGTTTCCTTCTCCAGCACCCAGGTGTCGGAATCCAGTTTATCGGGCGAGTGCAGGCTTAATAGCGACGATTTATCTTCACGGGTCAGCCACTTTTTAAAGTCTTTCACTTCATAAAAAGCGAACTCATTCTGCGGTGATTTTTGCAGGCATAGCAGGCAGGTATAGGTGGTTTTATTGAGAAAGATCTGATGCGAGCCAAACGAAATCAGCTTGCTCAGATAGCGGCTATCCGCCAGCAGCTTACGCAGGTTTTTCCCCGCGCCGATTTTGCTGAACTTGGACGGGAGAATATAGCCAAGATAGCCTCCCTCTTTTAACAGCTGCATGGCACGCTCGACAAACAGGAAATATTTATCAAACTGTTTGTAAGCCGACTGGTATTTCTTTTTGTAGATCGGCAGTTCGGCAGGGGTGAACTGCTTCATATGCTCCGTGGCCATATACGGTGGATTACCGACAATCACATCGAAGCTGTTTTCATCAATATGCAGCGGATTTACGCGATAACTGTCCACCGCCGCAACCCCGTCATTTGTATCCACCAGGCTGTTACCGAAAATAATGTTGTGCTGAATTTTCGGCAGGATCGGTTTGTCGTCGCCAATCGTCTCTTTTGATTCGCCTTCCAGCAGTTTGAGCAGCAGACCAAAGGCACAGGCTTTTACCGCGTTGTAATCTTTGTCGATACCGTAAATGCAGCGGCTGAGCAGTTCCTTTTTCACCGACAATTTCAGTTTGAAACTGTGGGGGGAAAGCTGCTGGAGCTTCGTGCGGTCGTGCTGGATGTAATAGTCGACCAGCGTATCCTGCAAGTACTGAAACACTTCCAGAATAAAGGCACCCGAGCCGCAGGCGATATCGGCAAATTTGGCGTTGAGGATCTGCTCATCGCTTTTGCCCTGGCAAAATTCGCTCACCGTGTTGCGTATAATCTCTTTAATGATGTGCACCGGCGTGGTCACCACATCGCGGTCGAGGTGCTCTTCTTTCGGACGGATTTCGGTGGTGCCATCGGGGCCAATTTTGATTTTTTCGCTCAGGAATATCTCGTAAATACTGCCGAGAATATCGGAGGAAAAGACCGCAAAGGAGTAAGTGCTCTGCGGGAAATAGAGCTGATTGATGATCTCCCAGATAGCCGAATTATCATTACTGATCAGCTCCTCAATATGCTCGAGGGCAAACAGACCGGAATCATATTTGCGATCCGAAGCCTGTAGCGTCTGCACCAGCGCGCAGTAATCTTGCTTCTGTGCTAATGACCAGAGCGTTTCATACGCCTCTAAATCACGGTCTTCGCAGACGCGTAAAAAGACAATGCAGTTAATGTAATTCTGCGTCAGATCGTTGAGCTCTTCTTCATTCAGACCGGGCTTGAGGGAGAGAAACTCATTGGCCAGCAATAAACGCCAGCGGTTGATTTGCTCAAGGAACAGATCGTCGACGCTAAAGCGCAGGATCTTGTTTTCGATGGCGGACCATTCGTTATCAAACTGCCCGGAATAGACGCTGTCGCGGCCAATCAGCGTCATGATTTCATCGAAATGCGCCGCCAGTTCACTGTAGTGATAGAGCTTGATGCGCGAATGACCGGTCTGGTCGTCCTGTCCAACCGGGTTTGAGCAATCATAGATGGCGGTATATTCGAAGTTGGTCAGTACCGAGATTTTTAATTTGCCGGTAAAGCCGTAACGGCGCACCTGTTTGGCCGGTTCCGGGTCGAGGCTAATGTCCACGCTCGGCTTTTTGGCTTCGACAAAGAATTTGCGCTCGGAAAACAGGCGGAAGGTGTAATCCGGTTTTTTCGCGTTTTCCCCCACCCGCGCTTTTAATCCCTCTTCGACCAGCACTTCACGTTCGTTGGTGGGCCTGCCCTGGGCGTTGATAATATCCCAGCCCAGAAGGGTAAACAGTGGGTCGAGAAAGTCGGTTCTCAGCTGCGTTTCGTTATATTTTTTTGAGTGGTAATAGGCCAAATCACCCTGGTATTTCGCCACCAGTTGTTCAAGCTGCTCAATTTTTGTCATCTGATTTCCCGATCCTGACGTGCGATATGTCCCCTGCGGGCGTTACGCTAAGCGGATCATCATAGGCAATACGCGTAACAATGTCTTTCCCTGGAAAGGGGGGTGCACCTGGCGACAGGCAAAAAAAAAACCCGCATCTGCGGGGCAAATACACACCAGTTCTTACGCTTAAAAATCCATTTTCACCGTAAATTGCACTTCACGCGGATCGCCAATCTGGTTACCCAGATTGTTGGTGGTGATCGACGAGGTGTAATAGGTCTTATCGAACAGGTTCTTCACGTTAAGTTGCAGCGTGACCGGGTACTCCAGCTTCATTTTGTAAGCCGCGAAGGCGTCAGCCACAAAATAGCCCGGCAGATAGTAATCCGCGCCGTTGGTGGCTGAACGACGATTCACCCCGTGACCGCCGCCGCCCAGGGTCAGCGTATTGCCGCCTGGCATATTGCGGATGTCATAGGTCAGGAACACGGAACCGGTGTGGCGCGGCACGTTAGGCATCGGTTTGCCTGCATATTCCGGGTCTTCCAGCACTTTGGCATCGGTGTAGCTATAGCTGGCGATAACGTTCATGTTGCTGGTCAGCGCACCGGCGATGTCCATTTCCACACCCTGCGAACGCACGCGGCCTGCGGTTTTCGCTACGGTTTCGTCACCCACAATCTCGCTGTACATCACGTTGCGCTTGTGAATATCGAACAGGGAAATGTTCGCGGTAACGCCGTCGAAGAGGTCGAATTTCGCCCCCACTTCCCACGCGGTAGATTTTTCCGGCGGTAACTCACCGATATAGCTGGCGATGGAGTACTGCGGCATAAACGACTGCGCGACGTTACCGAACAGGGAAACCGATGGCGTCAGTTTGTAGACCAGGCCAAATTTTGGCGTCCACTGCTTGTCGGTGCTGTCCGTGTTCACATTGAACGGGCGGCCTTTGCCTGCGTACTCGGTGTAGTACTGGTAGCGCACACCGGCAACAGCGATCCATTTGTCCGTCAGGTACAGCGCGTCCTGAACGTAGGCGGAGTAGCTCTCCTGCTTAATCGTCTGGTCGCTGTCCGAAGCGGACACTGACGTACATTTGCTGGCATTGCCGTAAGTCGGGTTATAGATGTTGAAATCTTTAACGTTTTTGCAGCGGATCATATCGGTACGCAGCAGATCGTAATTCTCATACGACACGCCGGTCAGGATCTCGTTATAGAACCCGGCGATATCCACATTGCCCTGCAGATCGGCACGGGTGCTGTGCATCCGCTGGGTTGATCCCTGGGTGGCGTCCACACGGCGCGTCAGATTACCGGTGGCGGCATCATAGGCCATCACGCGTGACTGGTTGTCCGTGTATTTGTCCTGGCTAAAGCTGTAGTCAAACTTCGCCGTCCACGCGCTGTTGAGGCGATATTCGGCGTTCAGTTGCGCCAGGTCGGACGCCCCATCGGTAATGTTGAACGGCTCGTCGAAGCGGGTTTCGCGGCTGACTTTAACCGGTTGTTTGGTATTGAGATCGAAGATGGTGCCGCGATCAAACGGGGTCTGATAATCGCGGTGTGAGTACAGCACGCTGACCGTTGCGTCATCGCCGAACCAGGTTAACGACGGGGAGATAAAGGTGCTTTTCTCTTTACCGAAGTTACGCCAGTAATCTTCATTCTGGTATTCGCCAACCAGGCGATACGCCAGGCGGGTGCCTTCAATCGGCCCGGTGACATCGAAATCCCCGGTGCCGCCGCCAAAGCTGGAAGATGTTGCGGAAACGGAACCGCCAAAGGTGGTTTGCGGACGTTTCGTTACAACATTGATAAGCCCACCGGGATCCAGAATCCCGTACAGCGTGGAGGCTGGGCCTTTCAGTACTTCAACGCGCGACGTGGCGGCGTTAAAGCTGCGCGGCAGAACCGTTTTTAGGCCGTTGGTCATGATTGAGCCGTCGCGGTTGGCACCAAAGCCACGGCGCACAAACGCATCCTGGGTTCCGCCTAATGTGTTGGTCTGCACGACGTTACTGACGTTATACAGCGCTTCATCCAGCGTCGTGGCATGCTGATCTTCCAGCACTTTATCGCTCACGGTGTTGACCACCTGCGGAATATCCAGCAGCGGCATTGTCGTAAGCGTTGCCGCCGAGGTGTTCAGCGGTTGATAGCCCGAAGTCGCGGCCTTATCAGCCGATGAAGAGCCTGCCAGTACCGTCAGCGTGTCGCTGTCTTTGTCTTGTGTGGTGCTATCCGCAGCCTGCGCCAGAGGTGAAAAGGTTGCCCCCAGAAACAGCGCTGAAAAAAGCGCACGCCCTTTTTTCCCGGAGATATAAGAAGTTAACTCAGCCATGTTGTCCGTTTTTCCAAAATGCCCCTGCCAGTCACCCATGAGGGGAGGGTTTTTTATTCATTGCCCGCTACTGCACATCTATCCTTCGGCGTGAAAGATTCATGCCGGATATGTAATTGAGAAGCATTCAAACACGGCGAAATGTAGTAGTAAATGAAAAATTGATAAAAATGACTACACTGCATTTTGCCAGGGGGAGTACGGCGAAAAACACAAGATTTACTCTTTTAATTAATTGAAATTAAAGTGATTAAAAATAAACTCAAAACAGTGAAAGGACTGTAGTGATGTTGAAATACCCGGTGAAGTTATAGGGGTTTGATTCTCTTGACTACTACATTGACCGACGGCAAAATCTAAAAGAGAATGATATTTATTTTTATTTGTTGAGCTGGCGCGCGCGGAGTGTACCACGTGGTTGCGGCACAGGAGTGAAGATGCCACAGCAGGTGGACAATGCGGCCAGTCGGCCCGGAATTGTGCTGGACAATCTCTCGGCAGGTTACCAGCAGAAGGTCATCGTTGATGACATCAGCCTTGTCATTCCCCCTGGTAAAATGACCGTGCTGGTCGGTGCGAATGGCAGCGGCAAATCCACGCTCCTCAGTACCATTGCGCGCCTGCTCAAACCGCTGGGCGGCAGCGTTCAGCTTGATGGCAAAGCTATTCATCAGCAGCCCACCAAAACGGTATCGCGCCAGTTGGGGATCCTCCCCCAGTCGCCGCTGGTTCCCGAAGGGCTGACCGTGTTTGAGCTGGTCTCACGTGGCCGTTTTCCCTGGCAAACCTTTATGCGCCAGTGGTCTGATGACGATCAGCAGGCGGTTGAAAATGCGCTGGCAGTGACCGGGACCACCGAGTTTGCCCATCTTCCGGTAGACAGCCTCTCCGGCGGCCAGCGTCAGCGCTGCTGGATTGCGATGGCGCTGGCCCAGCAAACGCCGGTGATTTTGCTCGACGAACCCACCACCTTCCTCGACCTGCGCTATCAGGTAGAAATCCTCGAACTGCTACATTCCCTGACCCGCCAGCATGGGCGCACGGTGGTGGTGGTGTTGCACGATCTGAATTTCGCGGTGAATTACGGCGATACGCTGGTCTTTCTGCGTCAGGGCAAAGTGGAAGGCGTGCTGCATGAGGGCGATCCCTGCCCGGCGGAGCTGATTAAATCGGTCTTTGACGTTGATGTGCATGTCTCCCTTAACCCAATGACCGGAAAACCCTTCTTTATGCCGTTTCGCCGCCAGAGTGAACCGCACCCATGACCGCGCAACCTCTTCTGGCATGTCGTCGCCGGGGGCGAAGCGGACTGGCCTTGCTGCTGGTGCTGGTGTTACTTGGACTGGCGTCGGTGGCTCACCTGGGGCTGGGGGCGCGAACGATTGGCCCGCAAACCGTGGTACGCGCCTTTCTGGCCTTCGACCCGCGTAACTTCGACCATCAGATAATCATCAGCCTGCGTCTGCTGCGCCTTGTGGCCGCGCTGGTGGTAGGGGCGGCGCTTGGGGTGGCGGGGGCGTTGTTACAGACGGTGATCCGCAATCCGCTGGGCGAGCCGCACATCCTCGGGCTCAACGCCGGTGCGGCGCTGGCGGTGGTTGCCAGCACCGCGCTAGGGCTTTCTTTCGGGCCGGGTCAGCCGCTGATCGCCGCCTGCGGTGCCGGGGCGTTGTTCGCGCTGGTGATGGGGCTTGCCAGCGCCGGGAAAACCGGCCTGACCCCCATGAAAGTCACCCTCTGCGGCGTGGCGCTCACCGCGTTTACCTCTTCCATTACCGCTGCCATTTTGATTCTGGACGAACAAACCCTGCTGGCGATGCGCACCTGGCTTGCCGGGGATTTGGCCGGGCTAAGCTGGGAGGCCGTGCGTACCGCGGCGCTGGCGGCGGCAGCCGGGCTGGCGCTGGCGCTGTGGGTCGCCCCGGCGCTGAACATGCTGGCGCTGGGCGATCAGGTGGCAATGGGACTGGGCATTTCGCTGGTGCGTACCCGTGGCCTTGGGCTTATCGCCATTGCGCTGTTATGTGGGGCGGCGGTGTCGCTGGCCGGGCCGATTGGCTTTATTGGCCTGGTGGTGCCGCACCTTGTGCGCCGTTTTGCCACCGATGATCTGCGCCTCGGTGTGCCGCTGTGTGCCTTCACCGGCGCGTTATTGCTGCTGCTGGCGGATATCGCCGCCCGCACGCTGGTCGCGCCACATGAGCTGGCAACCGGGGTGATGACCGCGCTAGTGGGCGCACCGCTGTTTATCCTGCTGGCATCGAGGTTATTCAAATGAGTTCGCTGTTGTCGCGCGTCGGCTTTCGCGCCTTTCGACTGGGGCGTTTTTCCCGTTTATGGCGGCCGCAAACGGCGATGTGGGGGACGGCGCTGCTGGTACTGGCGGTGGTGTTACTCCTTTCTGGTTTGATGCAGGGTTCGCTGCCGGTCCCCGCGTCGGCGCTCGGAAAGGCCCTTTTTTCCCCGCAGGCGCTGAATGCTGAGCAACAGTACATCGTCTGGGATATCCGCATGCCGCGCCTGCTGATGGCGCTGCTGTGCGGCGCCATGCTGGGCATGGCCGGGGCGGCGATGCAGTCAATTACCCGCAATGGTCTGGCAGACCCTGGGTTACTGGGGGTGAAAGAGGGCAGTAGCGTGGCGGTGCTGGCGCTGATCCTCCTTTTCCCGGCTCTGGGGCTGGTCTGGCGGCCGTTAGTGGGGATGGCGGGCGGCCTGCTGGCGGCGCTTATCGTACTTCTGCTGGCGCGGGATTTTTCGCGTCCGCGTTTTATTTTGCTCGGCATTGGCGTCTCCTGGACGTTTGCCGCGGGCATCGGAGTGTTTATGACTACCGCCGATGTGCGTGATGTGCAGACTGCGCTGGTGTGGATGGCGGGCAGTCTGCACGCCGCCACCTGGCCGCTTTTGTTGGTGGCAACCTGCTGGGCGCTGCCTGCCGCGCTGATTCTGTTTCTCACCGCGCGGGCCTCGGATGTGGCGCTGCTCGGTCACCAGGCGGCAGCCGGGCTGGGCGTACGCCTGGCGTGGCTGATGCGGATTCGTTTTATTGCCCCGGTTTTGCTCACCGCCGCCTGCGTCTCCTGTGCGGGCAGCATCGGCTTTGTCGGGCTGATTGCGCCGCATATGGCGCGTTTCCTGCTGCGCGGCGGCCAGGTGGCGTTGTTGTCCGGCAGTGCGCTACTCGGCGCGCTTCTGGTGCTGGTGGCGGATTCGCTGGGACGGCTGGCGTTTGCGCCGCTGCAAATCCCGGCGGGCATTGTGATTTCATTGATTGGCGGACCATTTTTCCTGCTGCTGCTCTGGCAGCGCCGGGACCGGTTATAACTCAGGGAGCCGTATGCGTTTACTTTTCGCGTTCTTATTACTGGTGGTGACGGCGGTGCATGCCGAAACCGCGACCCGCACCTTTACTGACGATCTGGGGCGGACGGTGACCGTGCCGCTGCATCCGCAGCGCATTGTCTCGTTGCACGATCTCGATATCACCATCCCGCTGATTGAACTGGGCGTGCCGCCGGTTGCCAGCCATGGCCGCACCCGGCCCGATGGCAGCCATGTGCTGCGCTCCAGCGCGATGCTGACCGGGGTGGATTTTGATAACAGCAAGATTGCGTTTATCGGTACTGCGACCATTGATATTGAAGCCGTGGTGGCAGCGAAACCGGATCTGATCATTACCGAACCGAGCCGCAATACGCCGATTGAGCAACTGGAAAAAATCGCCCCTACCGTCAGCATCGACCATCTGGACGGCGGTGCGCCGCGTATCTATAGCAAACTGGCGGACCTGACCGGCAGCCAGGCGCAGCTTGCCATTCTGGAACGCCGCTATCAGGCGCAAATCGCCGCGCTGAAAGCAACGGTCGATACCAGCAAAATCCGCGTGTCGGTGATTCAGGCCAACGAGGGGAAAATCAACGCCCTGCATACCTACCATTCGCTGGGGCGCGTGCTGCGTGATGCCGGGTTCTCTTTCCCGCCGCTGATTGAGAGTATCCCGGACGGCGGGCGTATTGATGTCAGCGCCGAGCGGCTGCCGGAGCTGGATGCCGATTTTGTTTTCGCTACCTGGCGTGGCGATACCGGCGGTAAACCGCAGGATGAGGTAGCCGCGATGGATGCGGTGATGCCGGGCTGGTGCAATTTCCTTTCGGCCTGTCGCACCGGGCATTACGTGCTGATTTCGCGGGAAGAGGCTATTTCCAACTCCTTTGCCGCGCTGAGTCTGATGGTTGCGCAGGTGCAATCGCAAATTGCCGGGCGTCCGCTACCAGGGTCTGTGCAATGATGCGGGCCACGAAAAACAAAGGGCGGGTGGATGTGTATGGTGAGCGCTATCGGGCGCGGGCGCATACGCTGTCGCCGCGTTTACAGTCGGTGGCGCGCTACATTCACGAAAACCGGGAAGTGGTGCTGGAACATACGGCCATTGAGATCGCGGCGGCGACACAAACCTCGGACGCCACCGTGGTGCGTGCGATTCAGGCGCTCGGTTTTGCCGGGTTACGCGACCTGAAACAGACGATGGAGCACTGGTTTGGGCCGACGATGACCTCGGCGGAAAAGATGAGCACCACGGTCGGAGCACTGTCGTGTGATGTGAATTCCGGCATTGATTTTGTGCTGGAAGGACACCAGTACACCTGCGAGGTGTTGTCTGAACCGGACAACCGTTATGCCATCGCCCAGGCCGTTGCCCTGTTAGTGGATGCGCGCCAGGCGGCCATTTTTGGCATTGGCGCATCGGGGATTCTGGCCGATTATACCGCCCGTTTGTTCAGCCGCGTCGGGTTGCCGGCGGTGGCACTTAATCGCACCGGCATTGGGCTGGCCGAGCAGCTTGTTAGCCTGCAACGCGGCGATGTGCTGGTGATGATGGCGCAGAAATCGGCCCATCGTGAAGGGCTGACGACCTTAAAAGAGACCAAACGGCTGGGCATTCCGACGATTTTGCTGACCAATGCGCTGGATTCCCGTTTTAGCAAAGAGGCGGACGTGGTGATTCATGTGCCACGCGGCGGTGAGAAGGGCAAAATCCCGCTGCATGGTACGGTGCTGCTGTGCCTGGAGATGATTGTGTTATCCGTGGCATCGGCCACTTCGCAGCGGGCCATTAAAACGGTGAAACGCATTAATGAGTTTCACCGTGGCCTGAAACCCGGTGGTAAAAAAGCTTAATTCCGGCGGCGGACGAAGGTGTAAATCGCCAGCGCCGCGCTGTAGGCAATGGCTATCGCCAGCGTCATTTTCCACATCGCTTCGCCGCCAAGGCCTGAAAGCGGTGTGGCAATCCCCCCAAAGACAAACATCAGCATGCCGAGTAACGCGGAGGCGGTGCCGGAATAGCGGGCGTCAACGCAGTTCATCGCCGCAGAGCCGGACAGCGTACAGACGCCGCTGTTGAGGCCGACGGTGAAAAACAGCCCCACCAGCGTGAGCGTTTTATACCCGGTCTGGGCAAAGCCAAAGGTCACCAGCGCAAGCAACACCGCCAGAATCAGCCCGCGTTTGAGCAGGACGTTTTGCGGGACGCGGCGGGCAAAGTTCGAGAAGATCAGCGCGGCGATCACCAGCCCACAGCCGTTAAGGCCAAACAGCAGGCTGAACTGCATCGGGCTCATGCCATATTCGTTTTGCAGGACGAAGGACGAGGCCCCAATGTAAGAGAATAGTCCCGCAAGCATAAAGGCCTGTACCAGGCAGAAGCTCAGGAAGGTACGGTTTTTTAGCACCGCTTTGGTGGTGCTGAGCAGGCTTTCGGCCGTGCTTTGTGGCTGACGTGTCTCTTTAATGATCGTCAGGCTGAGGAGCAGCAATACCGCGCCTGCCAGCGCCATGACCCAGAAAAGGGCGCGCCAGTGCAGGGTTTCCGAGATGTAGCCGCCGAGCACCGGCGAGATGACCGGGGCGATACCGTTTACCGTCATCAGCAGGGCGAAAAAGCGGGTTAGCTGGGTGCCGGAGTATTTGTCGCGGGCGATGGAACGCGAGAGGACCGAGCCACCCGCGCCGGAGAAGCCTTGAATAAAGCGCCATAAAATCAGCAGATGGATATCGTGGGTGGTCGCACAAAAGATGGAGGAGACGATGAATAACGCCAGCGACAGCAAAAGCGGGAGTTTGCGGCCCATTCGGTCGCTCATCGGGCCGAAGAACAGTTGTCCCAGCCCGAGGCCGATTAACGAGGCCGTCAGCGACAGTTGCGTCAGCGACGTGGTGGTGCCCATTTGTTGTGTGATATCGGGCAGCGCTGGCAGGTACAGGTCGGTGCAGATCGGGCCAATTGCCGTCAGCAGCCCAAGTACCAGCGCATATGAAACAGACAGTTTTTGCATAATCTTTCCGAAATTAACAGCGTAAAGAACAAGACCCTCACCCTGACCGTTCATAGCCCGGGCAAGCGCAGCGTCGCCGGGGACATTCCCGGGTGACACAGGGTGAAGGGGAAATCCCATTCGTTTTGCAATGATGCGGCTGCCACACCCTCACCCCGGCCCTCTCCCTGAGGGAGAGGGAGAAAAGCAGCAGGAGGTCAGGGGAAAATCACCGCTCCAGACCGCTCGATCGACCCCTCGCCCCTTTGGGGAGAGGGTTAGGGTGAGGGGACAATCACATCACCCCACGCCGCCGCCGAGGGATTGCCACAGGGTCACGCGGTTCTCAAGATCCGTCTGCTGCAGCGAAATCAGCCCTTCCTGCGCCGACCACAGCGAACGCTGCGCGGTCAGCACGGAGAGATAGCCCCCGGTGCCGGCCTGATACTGACGCTGGGCGATATCCAGCGTTTTCTGCTCGGCGGCAACATACTCGCGCTGGGCGTCGAGTTGCTCATCCAGCGTCTGACGACGGGCGAGCGCATCGGCAACGTCTTTAAACGCGCTCTGGATCGTTTTCTCGTAGGTGGCGATCAGCCCTTTCTTCTCTGCCTCAGCGTAGCGCAACTGCGCCAGGTTGCTGCCGCCGGTAAACAGCGGCAGGGAAATCGACGGGGCAAACGACCAGACCTTCATGCCGTTATTAAACAGCGACGACAGGGCCGAACTGCCCACCCCTGCGCTGGCGGTTAACGAAATCGACGGGAAGAAATTCGCTCGCGCTGCACCAATGTTGGCGTTGGCGCTTTTCAGGTTGTGCTCCGCTTCCTGAATATCCGGACGGCGCAGCAGCACTGAGGACGACACTCCCGCAGGCGTCAGCTTGATGCTGTCCTGCGCCAGACTTTCCAGCGTGCCGGGCAGCAGATTTTGCGCCACGGTGGTTCCCGCCAGCAGGTTGAGCGCATTGATATCCTGCGCCACCTGCGTTTTGTAACTGGCGACGCTGGCACGCGCCTGCTGGTAGACCGCCATCGACTCGCTCACATCCGTCGCCGCCGCCGTGCCCACCTGCTGCTGACGTTTCACAATATTGAGCGAGTTTTGCGCGCTCTCCATCGTCTGCTCCGCCAGCGCCAGGTTGCTGTTATCCGCCGCCAGGGTAATCCACGCGGTGGTGACTTCCCCTACCAGGCTCAGGCGGGTGTTTTGCGCGGTATATTTGCTGGCAAGCCAGGTTTCCCGTTCGGCCCGTGCAAGGCTTTGGTTACGGCCAAACAGATCCAGTTCAAAGCTCGACACCGCGCCGTTGGCCTCGGCACTGGAGGTCACGCCGCTGGACACGGTTCGGCTACGGGTGTTGCTCAACTCCGCGTTCACCGTCGGGAAGAGCGCAGCCCGGTCTTCGACGTAGAGCGCACGCGCCGCATCAATATCGGCAAGCGCTTTTTGCACATCGCGGTTTTGGGTGAGCGACAGGCTCACCACCTGCTGCAGGCGGCTGTCATTGACCACCTGTTTCCAGTCGGTCGCCACCGCCTTCGCCTCACCGCTGCCACCCGGCAGGGTGGCAGGAACGGGGGCATCCGGGCGTTGATAAGTCGGGTCGAGCGACACACAACCCGCGCTCAGGAGAGCCAAAACAAGCACACTAATACGAAACATAATTACTCCTGGCGTTGACGTTTACCGGCGAACAGACGTTTCACCAGCACAAAGAACAGCGGAACAAAGAAGATGGCGAGCAGGGTGGCTGCCAGCGTACCGCCGATGATGCCGGTACCGATGGCCACACGGCTGTTGGCCCCGGCCCCGGTCGCCACAGCCAGTGGCAGCACCCCGGCGATAAACGCCAGCGAGGTCATCATAATCGGACGTAAACGGGTACGTGCCGCACGCAGCGCTGCCCGGCTCAGGGAATAGCCTTCCTGCACCGCGGCTTCGGCAAACTCGACAATCAAAATGGCGTTTTTCGACGACAGGCCGATGGTGGTCAGCAGCGCCACCTGGAAGTAGACGTCATTGTTCAGGTCACGCATCCAGGCTGCCAGCGCCGCTCCGAGCAGGCCGAGCGGAATCACCAGAATGACCGAAATCGGCACGGACCAGCTCTCATAAAGGGCTGCCAGGCAGAGGAACACCACCATGATCGAGATGGCGTAGAGGCTCATGGCCTGGCCGCTGGCGAGTTTTTCCTGTAATGACAGGCCGCTCCAGGCCCAGGTGGAACCGCCGGGCAGATTGTTGGCGAGGGTTTCCATTTTGGTCATCGCCACGCCGGAGCTGAACCCGCTGGCGTTCTCGCCCTGAATTTCATAGGCCGCCGAACCGTTGTAGCGCACCAGACTTTCCGGGCCATATTCCCAGTGGGTGGTGGCAAAGGCGGAGAACGGCGTCATGCTGCTGTCACTGCCGCGTACGTACCATTTTTTCAGGTCCGACGGGGCGGCGCGGAACTCGCTATCCCCCTGGATATAGACCTTCTTCACGCGTCCGCGATCGATAAAGTCGTTCACATAGGTCCCGCCCCAGGCGCTGGAGAGCGTATCGCTGACATCGCTGAGCGACAGGCCTAGCGCAACGGCTTTGTTGTTGTCGATATCCACCTGCAACTGCGGCATTTGTGGCAGGTCGTTGGCACGAACGGCGTGCAGCTCCTGGCTTTTGCTGGCCTCACCAATCAACTGGTTGCGCATTTTCAGCAGTTCGTCGCGATCCGTGCCGCCGCTTGCCAGTAGCTCGAAGGTAAAGCCGCTACTCTGCCCCAGACCGTCCACCGACGGCGGCGTCATGGCGAAAATACTGGCATCGCGGATGGTGCTCAACTGCTGGGTGGCTCGCAGGGCGATCGCCTGGGCGGTATTTTCCGATCCCTTACGTTCTGACCAGTTTTTCAGCGAGACGAAGGCCATCCCGGCGTTCTGCCCGCTCCCGCTAAAGCTAAAGCCGGTGACCGTGAAGATGGCGTCGGTATTGGCTTTCTCTTTGGTGAGGAACCAGTCGGTCACTTTGCTGGCGACCGCATCGGTACGCGGCGCGGTGGCCCCGGCAGGCAGGGTGAACTGCACCATGACAGAACCCTGGTCTTCGGTCGGCAGGAAGCTGCCCGGCAGACGCCACATGACAAACGCCATTGCCGCACAGAGCACGCCATAGGTGGCGATCACGGTGACGGAACGGCGCAATACGCGCAGCACACGGTGCTCATATTTGTTTTCTGTACGGGTGTAGAAGCGGTTAAACGCGCCGAAGAAGCCCTTTTTATGCGGCTTGCTGTGCTGCATCACCGTGCCGCACAGTGCCGGGGTCAGGGTCAGGGCGACAATCACCGACAGCGTCATGGCCGAGATAATAGTGACCGAGAACTGACGGTAAATAACCCCCGTAGAGCCGCCAAAGAAGGCCATCGGCAGGAACACAGCCGAGAGCACAAGAGCAATCGCCACCAGCGCGCCCGAGATTTCACCCATCGATTTTTCGGTGGCTTCGCGGGCGGGTAGCCCTTCGTCACGCATAATACGCTCGACGTTTTCCACCACCACGATGGCATCGTCCACCAGCAAGCCTATCGCCAGCACCATTGCAAACAGCGTCAGGGTGTTAATCGAATAGCCAAACAGGGCCAGTACCCCAAAGGTCCCCAACAGCACAACGGGTACCGCCATCGCCGGAATCAGCGTGGCGCGGACGTTTTGCAGGAACAGATACATCACGCAGACCACCAGCACGATGGCTTCAATCAATGTCTGCACCACGTCTTCGATGGAGATTTTGATAAAGTCGGTGCTGTCTTTCGGGTAGGCGATGTCATAGCCCTGCGGCATGCTGTGGCGGAACTCGGCGATTTTCTCCTTGACCAGCGTAGCGGTATCCAGCGCGTTGGCGCCAGGAGCCAGCATCACCGCCAGGCCCGCCGCCGGGTGGCCGTTCAGTTTTGCCATCGCCGAGTAATCTTCGCTACCCATCTCAACGCGGGCCACATCACCGATACGTACCACCGAGCCATTGGTTTCACTTTTGACGATGATATTGCGGAACTGCTCCACGGTTTGCAGACGAGACTGCGCGCGCACGGTGGCGGTCAGCTGTTGGCTGTTCGAGGACGGCAGCGCACCGATTTTCCCGGCGGAGACCTGCACGTTCTGCGCTTCAACGGCCGTTTGCACGTCAGACGGCATCAGCGCGTAAGAGGCCAGTTTGTCCGGGTCCATCCAGATACGCATGGCGTATTCCGCACCGAACACCTGCAGGCTACCCACGCCGCTGACGCGAGCGAGCGGGTCCTGCACGTTACTCACCAGCCAGTCGGCGATATCGGAGCTGGAGGCATGGTCGGTTTTGTCATACATCGCCATGATGAGCAGGAAGTTGCTCTGGGATTTCACCACCGTAACGCCGGACTGTGTCACTTCGGTTGGCAGACGCGACTCGGCCTGCTGCACCTTGTTCTGTACCTGCACCTGAGCGGTATCCGGGTCGGTACCCTGCTCGAAGGTCACGGTGATATTCACCTGACCATCGGAACTGCTGGTGGAGGTAAAATAAAGCAGGTTATCGAGCCCGGTAAGTTGTTGTTCGATAACCTGGGTCACGCTGTTTTCCAGCGTTTGCGCCGACGCACCGGTGTAGGTGGCGGTGATTTTTACCGATGGCGGCGCCACGTCCGGGTACTGCGCGATGGGCAGCGTGCGGATAGCCAGCACCCCTGCCATCATGATCAGAATGGCGATCACCCAGGCAAAGACCGGGCGACGCACGAAGAAGCTGGAGAACATCAGGCTTTGCCTCCGTTGTTTTGCACTTCAACGGCTTTGGCTTCTGAGCCGGCGGTGACTTTATCGGTGCCTTCAACGATCAGCTTGTCGCCGCTTTGCAGCCCTTTCAGGACCAGCCATTTATCCCCGTAGGTGTCGCCCGTTTCGACGTTACGCTGTTCGACTTTGTTCTGGGCGTTGACCACCAGGGCCGTGGCGTTGCCTTTGCTGTCGCGGGTAATGCCTTGTTGTGGCGCGAGGATGGCATTTTCCATCACGCCTTCGTTCACGCTGGCGCGTACGAACATGCCGGGCAGCAACTGCTGGTGCGGGTTCGGAAAGATAGCGCGCAGGGTGACGGAGCCGGTAGCTTCATCGACGGCCACTTCGGTCAGCGCCAGTTTGCCGGTTTCGCTGTAGGTGCTGCCGTCTTCCAGAATCAGCGATACGCTCAACGTGCTGTCGTTGCTGGCGAGTGCCTGTTTACGCAGACGCAGCAGATCGGCGCTGGAGCGGGTGAGGTCGACATACATGGTGTCCAGCCCGCGCACGGTGGCCAGAGCGGTGGTTTGCTCGGCGGTCACCAGGGCGCCTGGGGTGACAGACGAAATGCCAATCCGCCCGCTGATCGGTGAGGTCACCGTGGTCCAGTTAAGGTTGATGCGCGCGGTTTCCACTGCGGCCTGCTTGGCGCTGACGCTGGCACGGTCCTGCGCACAGGTGGATTTCGCGTCGTCAGCATCCTGTTGTGACACTCCGTCGTCTTTCACCAGAAGCGCGTAGCGGCGGGCTTTTTCACAATCGGACGTCACCAGCGCCTGGGCCTGTTTGTACGAGGCATTGGCTTCATCGAAGGCGGCGCGATAGCTGGACGGGTCAATTTGATACAGAGCCTGTCCGGCTTTCACCGTGTCGCCTTCGGTGAAGAGGCGCTTCTGGATGATGCCGCCAACCTGGGGTCGGACTTCCGCAGTCAGCGAGGCCGAGGTGCGCCCGGTCAGGGTGCTGAGTACGGAAAGCGGTTGGCTCTGGAGCGTCACTACTCCGACTTCCTGGGCCGCGTTATGTTGTGCAGGTGGTGTGGCATTGTCGCAGCCAGTCAGCGCGAATAATGCCACGACGGTGGTTGTTATTAACTTCATTATATTTTCCCGACGTGTAAAAGGCCTGCCCGTTGATAAATCAAAGGCGGGTGGTGGACCATATTTTGGCGATGGCAATACGCCACTTCCGCTATTAACGGAAATGATGACCGGCGGTGTCGCTAAACACCACCTGAAATTCGTTTATTAAGAGTTATTTTTCAGTAAACGGCGGATTCAACTCCGAAGTGCAACGCTAAGCCGCCAATCTTAGCTCTGCAAACACCACAGACGGTTGCCTGAA
>NZ_CBFFRL010000074.1:0-23182 GCF_965644215.1 Phytobacter sp. V69 | reverse complement strand
GTCATGATAATAGGGCCTTCTGATTAGAAGGCCCTATTATCAATGATTTTTATCCTCGTGACGACACTATCTAGGGAAGGCAGTATAAGCCGTCGTTTTTTGGCAGATATGTGCGTTCGCCCGCAAACTGGCATCCGGCTTGCGGGAAAAGCGCATTGATCGCATTTATGATTAAAAGGTTCAGTTAAGTGGTCGGATCACCTGCAAACAATAAAAGGAAACACCATGACCTTACGCAACATCCTGGCAGTTGCCTGCCTGTTACTGCCGCTCCTGGCGCAAGCTCACAATTTTGAGACCAGCCAGCGAGTGCCGCCCGTGGGCATCGCCGACAGAGGAGAGTTAATTCTCGATAACGATAAGTTTAGCTACAAAAACTGGAACAGCGCGCAGCTTCCTGGCAAAGTGCGAGTGGTGCAACATATTGCCGGTCGGACCTCTGCCAAAGAGAAAAATGCCGGACTGATTGAAGCGATCAAAGCCGCAAATTTCCCACACGATCGCTACCAGACCACCACCATCATCAACACGGATGATGCCATTCCCGGCTCGGCGATGTTTGTGCGTAGCAGCATCGAGAGCAACAAAAAACTCTTTCCCTGGTCGCAGTTTATTGTCGACAGCGATGGCGTAGCGCGTAAAGCCTGGCAACTGGATGAAGGCAGTTCAGCTATCGTGGTGCTGGATAAAGACGGGCGGGTGCAATATGCCAAAGACGGCGGGCTGACGCAGGCGGAAGTGCAGCAGGTTATCGCCCTGCTGCACAAGTTACTCGACAATCAGTAAATCGACACCCGAAAGCCGGGGTTAAGGAAAGACTCACGCGGCGTGTAGTCCAGGGTTTTCCCCTGCCAGTCGTGAACGTGCGCCCCGGCGGCAACGGCCACCGCATGGCCCGCCGCCGTATCCCAGACGCTGGTTGGCCCAAAACGCGGATACAGCTGGGCGTGCCCTTCGGCGACCAGGCAGAATTTCAGCGATGAGCCGATAGCCGTTGTCTGATGCTCACCCAACTGGGTCAGATACTCTTTCAGTTCATCATCCGCGTGGGAGCGGCTCACTACCACCAGCGGTGGGCGCGCGTCGCGGACTTTAATCTGCGCACTCGTGCCGTTTTCCTCTTTCCACGCTTTGCCTTCCGCCGCGCAATACATCACTTTCAGCACCGGCGCATAAACAACGCCCAGCACCGGTTTCCCCTTTTCAATCAGGGCGATATTCACGGTGAACTCACCATTGCGCTTGATGAACTCTTTGGTGCCGTCAAGCGGGTCAACCAGCCAGTAGCGCTGCCAGTGCTGGCGAACGCTCCAGGAAGGCGGATCTTCTTCCGACAGCACCGGGATATCCGGGGTCAGCGCCTGTAGCCCGCCGGCAATCACCGCGTGTGCGGCGATATCGGCTGCCGTCACCGGGGAGTCGTCTGATTTGCTGGTCACATCCATCGGCTTATGGCCGTCGTAGACCTGCATAATGGCATCGCCCGCTTCGCGCGCGAGCTGACAAATGGCTTCTAACATCATCCACCTCTTATATATGGCAGTGGGGTTTTTACCCTAAATAATTCACGTTGCAGGAAGGAGGCAAGTGAGTGAATCCCGATGAGCTTACACCAGTAAGTGATTCGGGTGAGTGAACGCAGCCAACGCCCATGCAACATGAAGTATGACGGGTATAACTCATTGTTTTACTTATATCGCATTATGTGTGAATCCGCCAGGTGTGATAGTTGTTTCATTTATGTGGCGAATTTCATGGCAGAATTCACAATTCTGTAAGCAACAAAATGTACATATCAGTTTCTTTTGTGGATCAGATCTAAAAAGGACACTTCTGATGATTAAGTTTAGCGCAACGCTTCTTGCCACGTTGATAGCCGCCAGCGTGCAGGCAGCAACGGTGGATCTCCGGATTATGGAAACCACTGATTTGCATAGCAACATGATGGACTTTGATTACTATAAAGATTCTGCAACAGAAAAATTCGGACTGGTGCGCACTGCCAGCCTGATCAATGCCGCCAGGAATGAAGTCAAAAATAGCGTGCTGGTGGATAACGGCGACTTAATTCAGGGCAGCCCGCTGGGCGATTACATGGCAGCTAAGGGGCTGAAAAAGGGGGATATTCACCCCGTCTATAAGGCACTGAATACACTGGACTACGCCGTTGGCAACCTCGGTAACCACGAGTTCAACTATGGCCTCGATTACCTGCATCGGGCGCTGGAAGGGGCCAAATTCCCCTACGTCAATGCCAACATTATCGATGTTAAAACCAAAAAGCCGCTGTTTACCCCGTACATCATCAAAGAGACCACCGTCACCGATACCGACGGCAAAACGCAGACGGTGAAAATAGGCTATATCGGCTTTGTGCCGCCGCAAATCATGGTGTGGGATAAAGCCAACCTGAGCGGCAAAGTGATGGTCGACGACATCACCGAGACGGCGAAGAAATATGTCCCGGAGATGCGTGAAAAAGGGGCCGACCTGGTGGTGCTGGTCGCTCACTCCGGCCTCTCCTCTGAGCCTTATCAGGCGATGGCGGAAAACTCCGTTTACTACCTAAGCGAAGTCCCCGGTGTGGACACCATTCTGTTTGGTCACGCCCATGCGGTCTTCCCGTCGAAAGATTTCGCCGCCATTAAAGGGGCGGATATCGCCAAAGGCACGCTGAATGGCGTTCCATCCGTGATGCCGGGTATGTGGGGAGACCATCTGGGCGTGGTGGATCTGGTGCTGAATAATGACAGCGGGAAGTGGCAGGTCACCTCGTCAAAAGCCGAAGCGCGCCCGATTTATGATGCCGCCGCCAAAAAATCACTGGCAGCGGAAGACAGCAAACTGGTGGCAATCCTCAAACACGACCACGATGCCACCCGTCAGTTTGTCGGCAAGCCTATCGGCAAATCCGCAGACAACATGTATAGCTTCCTGTCGCTGGTGCAGGATGACCCAACGGTCCAGGTGGTCAACAACGCCCAGACTGCTTACGTAAAACACTTTATTCAGGGCGATCCGGATCTGGCGAACCTGCCGGTACTGTCTGCCGCAGCCCCGTTCAAAGCCGGTGGGCGTAAAAATGACCCTGCCAGCTTCGTCGAAGTGGAAAAAGGGCAGCTCACCTTCCGTAACGCCGCCGATCTATATCTCTACCCGAACACGCTGGTGGTAGTGAAAGCGACGGGCAAAGAGGTGAAAGAGTGGCTGGAGTGCTCCGCCGGGCAGTTTAATCAGATCGATATCAACAGTACGAAGCCTCAGGCGTTAATCAACTGGGAGACCTTCCGTACCTATAATTTCGATGTGATTGATGGGGTGAAATACCAGATTGATGTGACGCAGCCCGCCCGCTATGACAGCGAATGCCAGAGCATCAACCCGCAGTCAGAGCGCATTAAGGATCTCACCTTCAACGGTAAACCGATCGATCCAAACCAGGTGTTCCTGGTGGCAACCAATAACTACCGCGCCTGGGGCGGCAAGTTTACGGGAACCGGTGACAGCCACATCGCCTTTGCCTCGCCGGATGAAAACCGCGCGGTACTGGCGAAATGGATAACCGATGAGTCGGCAAAAGCCGGAGAAATCCACCCGGCGGCAGATAACAACTGGCGTCTTGCGCCGATTCACAGCACCACCGCGCTGGATATCCGTTTCGAAACCTCCCCTTCTGAGAAAGCGGCGGCGTTTATCAAAGAGAAAGCGCAGTATCCGATGAAGAAGGTTGGCACTGACGAGATTGTCTTTGCGTTGTATCAGGTGGATTTGAGTAAGTAAGCGGCTGGCCGAACAGCCCCTCACCCTGGCCCTCTCCCCAAAGGGGCGAGGGGATCAAAAACGTAGCCCGGATAAGGCGTTCACGCCGCCATCCGGGTTTACTCAGGCGGCGCGGTCGTCTCGCGTCGCCAGCACCTGCGGCAAATTCAGCTCGATCCAGTCCGCCAGATCCGCCACCTTTTCACTCACCTGCTCGCCCAGCGGCGTCAGGCTATACTCTACATGTGGCGGCACCACCGGATACGAAATCCGGTTGATAAAGCCATCCATTTCCAGCGCCTGCAGCGACTGCGCCAACATCTTTTCACTGACGCCGCCCATCTTGCGGCGCAAATCACTAAAGCGATGCGTGCCGTGGCGCAGGGCCACCAGAATCAGCACGCCCCAGCGACTGGTCACGTGTTTAAGCACCTCACGCGACGGACAGTCCTCGGCAAAGAGATTGCCATCACGCATTTGTTCGCTCAGGGTCGGGTTCGTGCTTTTCATACTTACCTTTTTGTACGTACTTACTAAAAGTTAGCTATGGTGCTAGTGTGCCACAACACAAGACAATCACGAAGGAGAATCACCATGATCGCAATTACCGGCGCTACGGGCCAACTGGGCGCACTGGCTGTTGAAGCGTTACTGAAAACCATCAAAGCCAGCGACATTGTCGCTATCGTACGTAACCCGGCGAAAGCCGACGCGCTTGCCCAGCAAGGCGTGGTTGTTCGCCAGGCCGACTACGGCGACCAGGCGGCGCTGACTGCCGCACTGGCAGGCGTAGACAAACTGCTGCTGGTCTCCTCCAGCGAAGTGGGCCAGCGTGCCGTTCAGCATCGCAATGTGATCAATGCAGCCAAAGCGGCGGGCGTGAAATTTATCGCCTACACCAGCCTGCTGCATGCGGATAAATCGCCGCTGGGTCTGCACGTTGAGCACGTTGAAACCGAAAAAATGCTGGCCGATTCCGGCATCCCTTACGCCCTGCTGCGTAACGGCTGGTACAGCGAAAACTACCTGGCCAGCGCTCCTGCGGCCCTGACTCACGGCGTGTTCATCGGCGCGGCGGGTGAAGGCAAAATCGCCTCGGCAACCCGTGCGGATTACGCTGCAGCTGCCGCACGTGTTATCAGCACCGATGGTCATGCAGGGAAAGTCTACGAGCTGGCGGGTGACAGCGCCTGGACCCTCAGCGAACTGGCGGCAGAGCTCAGCAAGCAAAGCGGCAAACCGGTTGTGTATCAGAACCTGAGCGAAGCCGATTTTGCCGCCGCGCTGAAAGGTGTTGGCCTGCCAGAGGTGTTCGCTAACCTGCTGGCGGACTCGGATATCGGCGCCTCGAAAGGCGGTCTGTTCGATGACAGCCATACCCTGAGCAAACTAATTGGTCGCCCGACCACCCCGCTTGCAGACAGCGTCAAAGGCATTCTGTAACTGTTACAGGCTGGTTAATTTTTGTAGCATGCCGCCGGGTCATCCTTAATAATGTGAGGATGACCTGAGCGGAGACTGAAAGTGGAAGGCGTACCGGAGCAGTTCTTTGACGAGAGAGACAGCGCGCGTTTTCGCCACCTGGCACAATTGCCGGGGGTGGAGCTTTACCATGCGCACATCTCGCGTTATGCCTTCGAGCCCCACACCCACGAAGCCTTCGGCATAGGCGCTATCGAAGCCGGCGCAGAACGCTTTCGCTATCGCGGCACCCAGTATGTCGCCCCGGCCAATTCCGTTGTCACCATGAACCCCGACGAACTGCATACCGGCGAGGCTGAAACCGCCGACGGCTGGCGCTATCGCATGATTTACCTCGACCCGGCGTTGCTGGAAGAGGTCACCGGTATCCGCCACTGGTGGTTTAGCGATGTCACCCGCCAGGACTCCCTGCGCACGGTACAGATCTGCCGCCTGATTCACGGCCTGTGGCACACGGACGATCCGCTGGCGCAAAAGGGGATGCTGCTCGATCTGATCGACACCTTTACGCCGCTTGCGCGCCACTCGCCGGTTCTCCAGGAAGGTGCTCATCGTTTTGAGCGGGTTCGCGACTATCTGCACGACAATTTTATGCATCCTCTGACGCTGGACGAACTGGCGCAGGTGGTGTCGTTAAGTCCGTACCATTTCCAGCGCCAGTTCAAAGCCCATTTTTACGTGACGCCCCATCAAATGCTGATGGCGATCCGCCTGTGGCGGGCGAAAGATTTCCTGACCCGGGGAATGCCTGCCGCCGAAGTAGCCGCTGCGACCGGGCTTACCGATCAGTCGCACCTCACCCGCGCGTTTACCCATCGCTACGGCATTACCCCTGTGCGCTACCAAAAACAGGTCGTCCGGCGCTAATGCGCAATCTGATACAATATTCCGTGGTCCTCTCTTCCTACACTGTGACGGCAAACAGTAACGTCAGGTGGAAGTATGTTTAGTGGTGTGTTGTATGCCCTTCTCGCAGGCATGTTGTGGGGACTCATTTTTGTTGGGCCATTGCTTGTGCCGGATTATCCGGCAGCGTTGCAGTCAACCGGGCGTTATCTGGCGCTAGGGCTGATTGCTCTGCCGCTGGCATGGCTGGGCCGCCAGCGTTTACGGCAGTTAACGCGCAGCGACTGGATCACCGCGCTGGCGCTTACCATGATGGGCAATCTGATCTATTACGTCTGCCTTGCCAGCGCCATTCAGCGCACCGGGGCACCCGTTTCAACGATGATCATCGGCACCTTACCGGTGGTTATCCCGGTCTGCGCGAATCTGCTCTATAGCCAGCGCGACGGCAAACGTTCCTGGGCCAGCCTCGCCCCGGCGCTGCTCTGCATCGCGGCGGGGCTGATCTGCGTCAATATCGCGGAGTTACAGGATGGGCTGCCTGATTTCACGTGGTGGCGCTACGGTTCTGGCGTGGCGCTGGCGGTGGTATCTGTGGGTTGCTGGGCCTGGTATGCCCTGCGCAATGCCCGCTGGCTGCGGGAAAACCCGGACAAGAACCCGATGATGTGGGCCACCGCTCAGGCGCTGGTGACGCTCCCGGTTTCTCTTCTGGGCTACGCGGCCGCCTGCCTGTGGCTGAACGTTCAGCAGCCGGAATTCGCCCAGCCTTTTGGTCCGCACCCTGGCGTGTTTATCGGTTTGATGTTCGCCATTGCCGTGCTCTGCTCCTGGGTGGGTGCCCTGTGCTGGAACGTCGCCAGCCAGCGTTTGCCAACGGTGATTGTTGGGCCGCTGATCGTCTTTGAAACCCTGGCGGGCCTGCTTTATACCTTTATGCTGCGCCAGCAAATGCCGCCGTGGCTCACCCTCTGCGGTATCGCTCTGCTGGTTTGTGGCGTGGTCATGGCCGTGCGTGCGAAGCCAGAAAAGCCGCTGGTGCAGTCGATTTCAGAGCACGGTTAACCGTGCTCATATTTACCTTGCCCCGAAAGGGGTATATCATCGGCATAAAAATGCATTTAAAATACATCTTATAATTTCTGATGAGGTAAATGATATGGCCTTCCGTGACCAACCCCTGGGTGAACTGGCGCTATCCATTCCACGTGCGTCAGCGCTGTTTCGTAAATACGACATGGACTACTGCTGCGGCGGTAAGCAGACGCTGGATCGCGCCGCGTCCCGCAAAGAGCTGGATGTTGGCATCATTGAAGCCGAGCTGGCAAAACTGGCAGAGCAGCCCATCGAGAAAGACTGGCGCGTCACTGCGCTTAGCGAAATCATCGATCACATTATCGTGCGTTACCACGACCGCCACCGCGAACAGTTGCCGGAGCTTATCCGGCAGGCGACCAAAGTGGAGCGTGTACATGCCGATAAACCGAACGTGCCAAAAGGGTTAACCAAATACCTGACCATGCTGCACGATGAGCTCTCCAGCCACATGATGAAAGAAGAGCGCATTCTGTTCCCGATGATTAAAGAGGGCATGGGCAGCCAGGCGATGGGGCCAATCGGCGTGATGGAAAGCGAGCATGATGATGCGGGCGAGTTGCTGGAAGTGATCAAGCACATCACCAACGGCGTGACGCCACCGCCGGAAGCCTGCACCACCTGGAAAGCAATGTATAACGGTATCAACGAGCTGATCGACGACCTGATGGAGCACATCAGTCTGGAAAACAACGTTCTGTTCCCGCGTGCCCTCGCCGGAGAATAAACAAAGGCGCCCCTGAGAGCGCCTGATTCATGGAAGTCTTTAGAGCCGCCAGCGCGGCTCTTTTTTATACCTGCGATTCGCATTTCCCGGATGCGGCTTACGCCTTATCCGGGCTACAAACCCGGGCCGCACAAACATGTAACCCCGGTAAGCGTCAGCGCCACCGGGGGCTTGCTCCTTATCCGGGCTACAAACCCGGGTCGCACAAACATGTAGCCCCGGTAAGCGTCAGCGCCACCGGGGACGCAAAGGCTGCGAATGCTTAACGCGTACCTGCCAGACGTTTTTTACCCACAATCAGCCATCCTGCACCCAATACCACAAACCATAACGGCGTGATGATCAGCGCTTCACGGGTGTCCTGCTCCAACGTCAGCAGAGCAATAACAAAGACGAAGAAGGCCATGCACACCCAGCACATCAGTTTACCCAGCGGCATTTTATAGATGGACGCTTCGTGCAGATGTGGACGCTGTTTGCGGTAGACGAGGTACGAGCAGAGGATAATCGTCCAGACAAACATAAACAGAATCGCCGACACGGTGGTGATCATCGTGAACGCCGCAATCGCGCTTGGGTTCACGTACAGCATCACCACGCCGCCCAGCAGGCAGATACAGGAGAAGGTCAGCCCTTTCGCCGGTACCGCGCGTTTAGACAGCTTACCGAATGCTTTCGGCGCCACGCCGTCCTGCGCCAGACCGAACAGCATACGGCTAGTCGAGAACACGCCGCTGTTGGCGGAAGACGCCGCAGACGTCAGCACCACAAAGTTGATAATGCTCGCGGCGGCAGGCAGGCCCACCAGCACAAACAGTTCAACAAACGGGCTCTTATCCGGCACCACGGAGCTCCATGGGGTAACGGACATGATCACAATCAGCGCAAACACATAGAACATGATGATGCGGACTGGAATGGAGTTGATGGCGCGCGGCAGCGATTTTTCCGGGTCCTTGGTTTCCGCAGCTGTCGTACCGACCAGCTCAATCCCCACAAAAGCGAAGACCGCAATCTGGAAACCGGCAAAGAAGCCGCTGATGCCTTTCGGGAACCAGCCGCCGTCATTCCACAGATGCGCAATGGAGGCTTCTACGCCGGTCGGTGATTTAAAGTGGGTTAACACCATCACCAGGCCAACGGCAATCAGCGCCACAATGGCGACGATTTTGATCATCGCAAACCAGAACTCCATCTCACCGAACATTTTCACGGTGGCAAGGTTCAGGCTCAGCAGCACCAGGACAATGGTCAGCGCCACCACCCAGTCAGATAATCCAGGGAACCAGAACTGCGCGTAGGCGGTGATCGCCACCACGTCCGCCATCCCGGTCACCACCCAGCAGAACCAGTATGTCCAGCCGGTAAAATACCCCGCCCACGGCCCGAGAAGGTCGGCGGCGAAGTCGCTAAAAGATTTGTATTCGAGGTTCGACAGCAGCAATTCACCCATTGCACGCATGACGAAGAACAGCATGAACCCGATGATCATATAGACAAAAATGATCGACGGACCTGCGAGGCTGATGGTTTTCCCGGAGCCCATAAACAGCCCGGTACCGATAGCGCCACCAATAGCAATAAGCTGAATATGCCGGTTTGTAAGATTTCGCCGTAGCGATTGTTCAGTCGATGCCTCTTCGTCGGCAGCAACTTTTACCTGATCTACCATGTTTATATCCTGTCTGTGTTGTTGAGGCTCTTCTGGCCTTTAATTGCGTAATTCGCCCTTTCGCGGACGCAACGATATTAGGTAAGAATTGGCGGGATGAATACTCTGAATTCTGGATGATGTTAAATATTTGTTTAAAGTGAGCAGCATATCACTCGAATAAGACGATGGAGTTCACAAAAATACACCGTATTTCGCGACTGGCAAGATAAAGTATCGAAAGTAATTCATTTAACGAATGATTAGCGCAGCTTTGACTCCCTCTCCCCGGCCGGGGAGAGGAAAGCGTCGTGAAGATTACAGGATTTCCAGTAATTCCACTTCAAATACCAGGGTGCTGAATGGCGGGATGGACGCGCCAGCGCCGCGTTCGCCGTAGGCCAGGTCGTGTGGAATGGTCAGTTCCCATTTGGAACCAACAGGCATCAGGGTCAGTGCCTCAATCCAGCCGCCGATCACGCCGTTCACTGGGAATTCAGCCGGTTCGCCACGGGCAACGGAGCTGTCAAATACGGTACCGTCGATCAGTTTGCCGGTGTAGTGAACGCGGACACGGTCAGTACGTGCCGGGATAGCGCCTTCGCCCTGCTCGATCACGCGGAACTGCAGACCGGATTCAGTGCTGTTTACACCTTCTTTCTCGCGGTTTTCATCCAGATATTTGACGCCTTCTGCCGCCATCTCTTCGAAGCGCGCACGACGCACTGCGTCCGCACGTTCGTGGATTTCACGCAGCGCACGATGAACAACATCCACCGGCACAGCAGGTTGTGTACCTGCCAGCGCGTCAGCAATACCTGCGACCAGCGCTTCCGGCAACAGCCCCTGTAAGCCGGAGTCGCTAAGCTGCTGTCCTACCTGCAAACCAATGCCATAGCTGGCCTGCGCTTCGATCGTGTCAAACGTTGGGGTTGTCATGGGTTTTCCTTTCATCATTTTTTAAGGTAGCGCGCAGCATAACAGTCACGCCGCGGCGGGTAAAACTTTGTCGTAGTAAAGATGACATATCGCAGAGAAACAGAAACAATACTCCCGGTAAGATAATTCTCATTATGATGTCACGAAACAATGCATTACACAGCCAATCAGGTAGTTAGCAATCTATACTCAATGAGACAGGATAAATGATGACGCGGAGCAGGAGGAAAGCCATGCCCGGGCGATTTGAACTGAAACCTACCCTGGCGAAAATCTGGCACGCCCCGGATCATTTTCGCATTCTGGACCCGCTCCCGTCGATGCATCGACGTGGGCTGATCCTCGCGTTTTTGTTGGTGATTATTGGCTTCCTGCTGCCCACATCAAACGAGACAGTGACGCCATCTGCCCCCGTCGGACGAGAAGCGCAGCTGAATATTCAGTCGCAATCTCAGCCACAGACACAACCGCAAGCTTCTCAACCGCTGGTGACGTCGTCGCCGGTGCAAAACCACCAACCCGCCCCCGTCCTCAACGAGCCGCCGCAGGCCGTGCAGGAACCAATCCAGCAGGAGCGTCCGACTGTCGCACAGACCGCGCCAGCCGCCCCTTCTGCAAGCGGTATTGAGCAGCAGTGGCGTTCCTATCGTGTCGAGCAGGGTAAAACACTGGCTCAGGTTTTCCGTGACCACAATCTGCCGCCAACCGATGTGTATGCCATGGCAAAAGTGGAAGGTGACGGTAAGCCGCTCAGCACGTTGCAAAGCGGCCAGATGGTGAAAATTCGCCAGAACGCGAACGGGGTGGTGACCGGGCTGACGATTGAAAACGGTGACGGTCAGTCTGTCCTGTTCACTCGCCAACAGGACGGCAGCTTTATTCGTGCGCGGTAAGTGAAGCAGGCCGGGTGAGCGATAACGCCATCCGGCCCAGAAGTTAATCGGCTTTTATCGCGACCTTATTCACCCACCAGATCCCTGAGCACACCAGCACCAGCGCAAGCGCGTATTTCCACTCGAGGATAGTCTCTCCGAGGAAAATCCCGGACAGTACCGTTCCCGCAACCGGGATCACAAAGTTAAACGGCGCGATCATGCTGACACGGTTGTATTTAAGCAGTGTGCTCCATAACGCGAACGCCACCGAGGAGAGCAGCGTCAGATAGCCGAGCACCGCCACCGATTCAAGGCCATGAAAGGTCAGCGTTCCGCCGCAAAGGTAACCGCCCGCGACCAGTGCCGTGCCACCAATACCCAACTGCCAGCCGGTCATCACGGTAGGATCGACCATCTGAGAAATACGCTTGCCGTAAAGCGTGGCCGCCGAGAGGATAAACGCCGCCAGCACCACTAAACCATCGCCCTGCCAGACAAAAGTGAAATCCATCAATGAATGGCTGAAGTTCACCAGCATCACCCCGGCAAACCCGAGAATACAACCGATCGTCTTGTTGTAGCTGAGCTTATCGTTCTGATAAATGAAGTGCGCCAGCAGCACGCTAAAGAAGGTGCCAGTGGCGTTCATGATTGAACCCTTAACACCCGTCGTAAACGCCAGACCGATATAGAAAATAGCGTACTGAATGGAGGTTTGCGTCAGACCGAGCAAGGTCAGTTGACCAAACTGGCGGCCGCTAAGCTGGGCAATTGGCTTACGTTGTGCCAGGACAAACAACAACAGCAGCAACCCGGCGAACAGGAAACGATAGCCTGCGAAGATGATTTTCGAAGGGATATCATCGGTGGCTATCTGGAAGATTTCATAGCCGTTTTTGATGGCAGGGTAGGAACTTCCCCATAGCAGACAACAAAGCGTTGCCCCGGCATAGACGACATTCTTACGGGTGAAAAGTGGGACGGGAGTAACCATTTCCATTGGCTGCACCAGGAGTAAAATCGTGTTTTGATTTATTATCCAGAAACAGTTGGGTAATAGCTACCATACAAGATAAAAAGTCGAGTGCAGAAAAGCAAAACGCCGGCACAAGGCCGGCGCTTCGTCGTTATTACAGAGTAATCAATTACTCAGCAACAACGTTAACAACCAGTTTAGCGAAGACTTCGCTGTGAACCTGGAAGTCCACTTCGTGCTCACCGGTGGTACGCAGAACGCCGTTCGGCAGACGAACTTCGCTCTTAGCCACGTTAACGCCAGCTGCAGTTACAGCGTCAGCGATATCGCGAGTACCGATGGAACCGAACAGTTTACCTTCGTCGCCAGATTTGGAAGCGATGGTTACAGTGCCCAGTGCGTTGATTGCTTCAGCGCGAGCGTTAGCAGCCGCCAGAACGTCAGCCAGTTTGGCTTCCAGTTCAGCGCGACGAGCTTCGAAAAACTCAACGTTTTTCTTAGTAGCAGGAACAGCTTTACCCTGTGGAACCAGGAAGTTACGAGCGTAGCCCGCTTTAACGTTTACCTGATCACCCAGGCTGCCCAGGTTTGCTACTTTATCAAGCAGAATAACTTGCATTACCTTATCCTCTTAAAGTCGTATTAATGGACCGTGCCCGATTACTGATGACGATCAGTGTACGGCAGCAGGGACAGGTAGCGAGCGCGTTTGATAGCGCGAGCCAGCTGGCGCTGGTATTTTGCACGAGTACCGGTGATACGGCTTGGGACAATCTTACCGCTTTCGGTGATGTAGTTTTTCAGCGTAGCGATATCTTTATAGTCGATCTCTTGAACGCCTTCCGCGGTGAAACGGCAGAACTTGCGACGACGGAAATAACGTGCCATATGGCTAGTCTCCAGAATCTATCAATTCAATCTGCTCGGCATGCAGAACCATTTTAGTCAGGCCGTTCTTTGCCTTGTGGCAAGAGATGAACCCCTGAACGATTACTGCGCTACCGACCGTTATACTGTGAGTAATGGCCTGGTTTTCGTGTCCGCTAATAATAACGGGCATTTGGCACCACGCCTGCCGGTGAAACCCGGCTTCCTCCTGCACAGAACGATGCTCAAGCACGAACTGGCAATGAGGAATTCCTGATGGGCTGACCTTTCGAAGGGGGGGCCTGCACACGGTGCCGGACAACACCAGACGGTTGGTCATCAGAAATTACTCTTCAGAATCCCCAGCATCTGCATCATCTGCGGTTTCGTTTGCGAAATCATCGCGACGCTCACGGCGCTCGTCTTTCGCTTTAACCATCGGAGATGCTTCGGTAACAGCGTGCTTAGTACGCATTACCATGCTACGGATAACGGCATCGTTGAAGCGGAAGTTTGTTTCCAGCTCATCGATCACTTCCTGCGGCGCTTCAACGTTCAGCAGAACGTAGTGAGCTTTGTGCAGTTTGTTGATCGGGTAAGCCAGCTGACGGCGGCCCCAGTCTTCCAGACGGTGGATCGTACCTTCTGCTGCAGTGATTGCACCAGTGTAACGTTCGATCATACCCGGAACCTGTTCGCTCTGGTCAGGATGGACCATAAAAACGATTTCGTAATGACGCATCGAATTGCTCCTTACGGATTATTCAGCCTCCTGTCTGGGTCAGCCGAAGCCCATGGAGGCAAGGAACGTGTTAAAGGTCGGCTGAAAAATGACGCGCCATAATACTTACCTCCCCTGCCAAACTCAAGCTAATTGCACAAATAATTCGCACTAAGCGCAAAGCCGCTTCACAGAGTGGGATTAAAATTAGACAAAACGGATACGGCAATTT
This sequence comes from Phytobacter sp. V69, assembly GCF_965644215.1. Classification (NCBI taxonomy): domain Bacteria; kingdom Pseudomonadati; phylum Pseudomonadota; class Gammaproteobacteria; order Enterobacterales; family Enterobacteriaceae; genus Phytobacter; species Phytobacter sp. V69. The sequence goes on along the minus strand of NZ_CBFFRL010000074.1, from coordinate 9,012 downwards.
TTTGAACGACAGCATCAGAAATGGTCGCGATACGTTTTGGCGGGAAAGCGTAGACTTTAAGCATACCCCAATTACACGGGAGGGAAAATGTTCTGACGGTCACAACGCAAGCTGTAATGGAGCGCAATATCATGAAAAACATCGCAATTTTAATCACAGCGCTAATCCTTAGCGCCAATGCGGCGGCAGCCATCAAAATCGACGGGCGGCAGGCCAAAAACATGGATGATGTGCAGAGCTTAGGCGTTATTTACATTAATCATAACATCGCCACTGAAAGCGAAGCGGATCAAGCACTCAAAGTCGAAACCGACGCGAAGGGTGCGAAATATTATCACCCGGTCTTACTTCGGGAACCGGGCAACAATGGCCTTCTTCATGCCAGTGCTGACATTTACCGCTAGTACACGCAGCCCAAATTACCCTTGCCATTATTTTGTTGCCCTCTTCCACGAGGGCTTTTTTTGCTCATTAACGGACGCGGCTTTTATTTCTGCCCGTAGTACGCATTCGGCCCGTGCTTACGCATAAAGTGTTTATCCATCAAATAGCCATCAATGAGTTTTAACGCCGGGTTGATGCCCCGAGCAATCCAGGCCATTCGGGCCACCTCCTCCATGACCACCGCGTTATGTACGGCGTCGTGCGCATCTTTCCCCCATGCAAACGGACCGTGTTGATAGACCACGATGCCCGGCGTATGCAGCGGGTTAACGTCACCCAGCGTCTCGACAATTACCTTACCGGTGTTGAGCTCATACTCTGCCTGCACCTCTTCTTTAGAAAGAGCCCGGGTACAGGGAATATCGCCAAAGAAGTAATCCGCATGCGTGGTGCCAAGCGCCGGAATGGCCAGCCCCGCCTGCGCCCAGGCCGTGGCATGCGTGGAATGGGTATGCACAACGCCGCCAAGGGCAGGATAACGTCGGTACAACTCCAGGTGCGTTGCGGTATCAGAAGACGGACGCCACTGCCCTTCCACCCTGTTACCTTGTAAATCCACCACTACCATGTCGTCTGGTTTCATGGTTTCGTAGGCCACACCGCTGGGCTTAATCACCACCAGCCCGCGTTCACGGTCGATAGCACTGACATTACCCCAGGTAAAGGTCACTAGCCCGTAGCGCGGCAAATCCATATTGGCCTCAAACACCTGCTGTTTAAGCTTTTGCATTATGCCGCCTCCACTAAACCTGCTTTTGCCATGCGCGCCTTCACCCAGTCGCGCGCTTTTGCCACTTCACTCGCCGGGTCGTCTGCCGTTTCGCTCCACATCTCAATCAGATAGGGTCCACAGTAGCCGCTCTCACGCAGCGTTTCAAAGCAGCGCTCGAAGTCGACAACGCCCTCACCAAAAGGAACGTTTTTAAAGACGCCGGGGCGTGTGTCTTTAACATGAACCGCCACGATATGGCCGACGCCCGCCAGCAGCTCCATCTGCACGTCGTTATCCCAGGCAGAAAGGTTGCCGATATCCGGGTAGAGCTGAAACCACGGATTATTAAGGTAGTGCGCGTAGCCCAACGCTTTGCTGATCGAGTTCATCAGCGGGTAGTCCATGATTTCCATCGCCAGCGTCACCTGCGCGCGGCTGGCCATTTCAACGCTCTCTTTAAGGCCGTCACGAAAGCGGCGGCGCGTCTCATCATTCGCCTGCTGGTAGTAAACGTCATAACCGGCGAGTTGAATCACGCGGATCCCCGTGTCCTGCGCAAACTGAATAGCCTTGCGCATGATCGCCAGCCCCTGGCTACGCACCGCATCATCTTCGCTGCCCAGAGGAAAGCGCCGGTGCGCACTCAGGCACATGGAGGGAACGCGAACACCCGTTTCCGCCACCGCAGCCACCAGCGCAAGGCGTTGCTCAGTGTTCCAGTCGAGACGTGCCAGACGCGCATCGGTTTCATCAACGGACATTTCGACAAAATCGAAGCCCAGCGTTTTTGCCAGCCGTAGCCTTTCCAGCCAGCACTCCCCGGCAGGGAGTGCTTTTTCGTAGATCCCCAGCGGGATCTGTTTTGACAACATATCCGCTCCTTAGCCCCACAACTGGGCAATCGAGCGCTTGAACTGGCGAGCCGCCTCCACCGGGTCAGCGGCATCGCGAATGCTGCGTCCGGCAATAAAGACATGAATGGGGATGCCCTTGAACAGCGGCAAATCTTCCAGCGCCAGCCCACCGGTTACCGTCACCTTAAAGCCCATTTCGGCCAGTTTCGTCACCGCGCTGATATCCGCTTCACCCCAGGCCACGCCAGCCGCCTGCGCATCGCGACTGCGGTGATAAACTACCTGCTGAATTCCTGCGTCACGCCACTGCTGCGCCTGTTGCCAGGTCCAGTAGCCGGTCAGTTCAATCTGCACGTCACCGTTAAACTCTTTCGCCACATCCAGCGCACCTTTCGCGGTGTTGATATCGGCACAGCAGATCACCGTCACCCAGTCCGCGTTGGCTTCAAAGCACATTCTTGAAAGGATTTTCCCGGCATCGGCAATTTTGGCGTCGGCCAGCACAATTTTATGGGGATACAGCGCCTTAAGATCGCGAACGGCCCGTACGCCCTCGCCAACACATAAAATGGTACCCACTTCGATAATGTCCACCTCTTCGGCAATTAAGCGGGTGGTTTCGTAAGCGTGGGACAGCGTCTGGTTATCCAGGGCTACCTGCAACATCGGTAAATCAGACATGGTTTTTTGTTCCTTATACAGACGCCGCCGTGGCGCTATCAATTAAATCCAGTACCTGCTGCGCCGTGCGACAGGCGCGTAAACGATCAAAATTTTCTTCATCTTCAAACAAATTGACGATTTGCATGATGCCGTCTTCCTGATGCGTTCGCGCATCCACGGCCGCCAGCGTGATGAGAATGTCGACCGGGTCGTTGTCTTCGTGATCAAAAGCCAGCGGTGTTTTGAGGGTCACCAGCGCGAAGCCATTTTTCCTCACTCCTTCTTCCGGGCGGCCATGGGGCATCGCAAGCCCCGGTGCTATCACGAAGTACGGTCCGAACCGTTCCACACCATCCAGAATGGCCTGGTAGTAACGCGGTTCTACGACTTCAGCCTCTACCAGCAGATCCACGCCAAGCTTCACCGCTTCCTGCCACGTACTGGCCTCTGCCTGCAGGCGAATCGCATTGTTCTGTGCCAGCGAGTCACGTAATTTCATGGTGAGTCCTTATTTCACATCCTGCGCAAAATGGGCGTTGATCACTTCCATCAGCTTCGGACCAAAATCAGCGGCGGAGAGCATATTGCGTACCCCCACCACATACTTATTGCCGGAGACTTCGATTTCACTGGCGACATGGGTAGAGGCAATGATGATGTCCGCCCCGCTCAACTCGCTTTTGTATTCCCCCACCGCGCAACTGTTCACCGTATGGTCGACCTTTTGTTGAGTCAGGAACTGATCGACTTTCATTTTCATGATCATGGAACTGCCTTGCCCACAACCACACACAGCCAGAATACGTACGGTCATAATCAAACTCCTTCTTAAACAGAGTGTTCTGTCAGTTGTTTTTCCGCGTCTTCCTCAGCACGCAGCGCGCGCCCGGCGAAGAACATGTAAGCCAGTGAAATCAGAATCATCACGGCCATAAACGCGATCCCCACGGAAGCAAAACCTTGCATCATCGGCGGTGCCAGGATGGACCAGTCTGCCATCCCCATCCATGCACTCATCCCCGTCAGTTTGACCGCCCACACGCAGCCAAATATTTCGATCATGCCCATCACCAGGCAAATCTTGATGGCGGCGCGCCAGCCACCGAAGTGGTTCGCAAAGACGCCGATGGTGGCGTTGGAGAAGAACATCGGGATAAAACCAGGAATGATGAGAATGGAGGAGCCGCAGGCAATCAGAACGCCGACCGCAATCAGCTGGCCGATAGTTCCCCACATAAAGCCCCAGACCACCGCGTTCGGCGCGAAGCTGTAAATCGCCGCACAGTCAATCGCCAGCACAGCACCCGGAATCAGGCGCTGCGAGATACCGTTGAATGCTTCGGAGAGTTCGGCGACAAACATACGAACCCCCTGCACGATAATGAAAATGGCCACCGCAAACTGGAAACCGGTTTGCAGGATGTACACCGTCCAGTGGGTTTTACCGGCCATCACCTGGACGGTATCAAGGCCAAAGGAGAGCAGAATCGCGCCGAAGAAAACCGTCATGACAATGGCGGTGGAGACGATATTGTCGTGGAAAATATTCAGCCAGCCCGGCAGTTTCAGGTCTTCAACGCTCTCCTCTTTTTTCCCCAGATATGGGGCGATTTTGTAGGCAATCCAGGAGGCGAACTGTTGCTGGTGACCGATAGAAAAGCCGCAGTTATCCGTCACTTCCTGCGTGGGTGTGTACATCATATTGGAGGTGATTCCCCAATAGAGCGAAACCAGCACGGCAGCGCAGATAATGGTGGTCCACATGGAGTAGCCGAGAATAAAGAAGAACACCGCAATCAGGCCGGCCTGCTGGAACATGATGTGCCCGGTCAGCATGATGGTGCGAATGCCGGTAATACGCCGTAGCAGGACGTAAATAATGTTGAGTGCCAGCGCCAACAGCACGGCGTAACCCACCCAACTGTAGGCGTCTCCCATGCGTTCGATGGTCGCCATCATTGACGCGTAGGTGTCAGAAATCGCGCCGTTGATGCCATACACTTCCGACATTTTGGCGACCACCGGTTTAAACGTACTGGTCAGAATCCCCGACCCCGCCTGCAGCAACATAAAGCCGATGATCGTTTTGATCGTGCCTTTCACGATGACGCTGACACTTTTTCTCAACAGGATGTAGCCGATACAGGTCACGATCCCCAGCAGCAACGGGGCATTGGTCATAACCTGGTTAAAAAAGACGGTGAAGACGTTGTAGAGAATCTCCATAACTCGCTCCAGTAAGAAAGTTGCTGCATCTGTGCAACGCAGCACAAGGTGGAAACACTCTATCAATCATAAATAATCACAAAAAGATTGTTTTTGATTAATTGTGATGCATCACGCAATTTATTTGCCTGTTCTCATTGAGTGTGCATCCCCATTACAGCAACCCACCAAACAACACTTTAAATTCATATATTTATAAATAATTACAGAAAAATCAGTATGCAAAACCTGATATCAGAGCACGATCCCGATGTGATTTATCGCGCTTAACCCTGTTGCGATCATGATAAAACTGTGAAAACATAAATCACAAGTTATCACAAAATGATTTATTTTGATTAAACAGGTAAGGAGCGACACGATGAGTAAGATTGAAACCATTACCCGGGAATCATGGATTCTGAGCACCTTCCCCGAATGGGGAAGCTGGCTTAATGAGGAAATTGAGCAAGAACGTGTCGCCCCAGGCACCTTTGCCATGTGGTGGCTGGGCTGTACGGGTATCTGGCTGAAATCAGAGGGGGGCACTAACGTTTGCGTCGATTTCTGGTGCGGGACAGGCAAGCAAAGCCACGGTAATCCGTTGATGAAAAAAGGCCATCAGATGCAGCGCATGGCAGGAGTCGAGAAGCTGCAGCCGAACCTGCGCACCACGCCGTTTGTGCTGGATCCGTTTGCCATCCGCCAGGTCGACGCCATTCTCGCTACCCACGATCATAACGATCATATTGATGTCAACGTCGCGGCCGCCGTCATGAAAAACTGTGCCGACGATGTTCCCTTCATCGGCCCGCAAACCTGCGTCGATTTGTGGATTGGCTGGGGGGTGCCGAAATCGCGCTGTATCGTGGTCAAACCGGGCGATGTGGTTCGGGTGAAAGATATTGAAATTCATGCGCTTGATGCATTCGATCGCACCGCATTAATTACCCTGCCGGTAGAGCAAAAAGCAGCGGGCGTACTGCCTGACGGCATGGATCAGCGGGCGGTGAACTACCTCTTCAAAACCCCCGGCGGCACGCTGTATCACAGCGGTGACTCGCACTATTCCAACTACTATGCGAAGCATGGTAATGAATACCACATCGATGTGGCGCTGGGTTCCTACGGTGAGAACCCGCGCGGTATTACCGACAAGATGACCAGCGCCGATATGCTGCGTATGGCAGAAGCGCTGAATACAAAAGTCGTGATCCCGTTCCACCACGATATCTGGTCGAATTTCCAGGCCGACCCGCAAGAGATTCGCGTTCTGTGGGATATGAAAAAAGATCGCCTGCAGTATGGCTTTAAGCCTTATATCTGGCAGGTAGGCGGCAAATTTACCTGGCCGCTGGATAAAGACAATTTCGAGTATCACTACCCACGTGGTTTCGATGATTGCTTCACGATCGAACCCGACTTACCGTTTAAGTCTTTCCTCTAAAAACCGGGGCGGGCGCCGGCGCGTACCCGCCCTTTTTCTCATCAGGATTGTGCACTTATCTTTAGTAATTTCAGGCTATTTCAAATATCATCTTTTCACATCATTAATCATCGGAATAGCTCATGACGGAAGCGCAACGACATCAAATACTGCTGGATCAACTGGCGCAGACGGGCTTTATAACGGTTGAGGAAGTGATCGCCAGCCTGGGTGTTTCTCCTGCAACCGCACGCCGCGATATCAACAAGCTTGATGAAAGCGGCAAACTCAAAAAAGTGCGTAACGGTGCCGAAGCCATTAGCCAGCAGCGTCCGCGCTGGTCGCCGATGAACATTCATGAAGCGCTCCATCACGATGAAAAAGTGCGTATAGCCAGAGCCGCATCGCAGCTCGTCAGCGCCGGTGAAAGCGTGGTGATCAACTGTGGCTCTACCGCCTTCCTGTTGGGGCGTGAAATCTGCGGTAAACCGGTGCAAATCATCACCAACTATTTGCCGCTCGCCAACTACCTTATCGATCAGGAACACGACAGCGTGCTGATCATGGGTGGGCAGTACAACAAAACGCAGTCCATCACGCTGAGCCCACAAAGCAGTGAAAACAGCCTTTATGCGGGGCACTGGATGTTTACCAGCGGCAAAGGGCTGACGGCAGAAGGTCTTTATAAAACCGACATGCTGACCGCAATGGCCGAGCAAAAGATGCTAAACATGGTCGGGAAACTGGTCGTGCTGGTCGATAGCAGCAAAGTCGGCGAACGCGCAGGGATGCTGTTCAGCAGCGCAGAGCAAATTGATTTAGTAATCACCGGGAAACAGGCCAACCCCGAAATCCTCAAAAAACTTGAGGATCAGGGGGTTAAAGTGATGCGCGTCTAGTTACAGATGTTTGGTGAAGAAGCTGACGGTGGCCGTCAACGCGGTGGGAGTAATACGGTGTTTTACGCCCGCTTCCCACAGGCAGGTCAGCTTCCCATCCAGATGGTTTTTCACCAGTGCCTGCTGCAGACGTAGTGTTTCGGCGGCAGGGACCACATCATCGGCATCCCCATGCCAGAGAAAAAGCGGGCGGCTGGCAAGCTGCGCTAATTGTCCGTAGACATCCCATTTCGCTAATGGCGCGACAATCGAATCAAACGTGGCCTGCTGTTCCGCCGTGGTCACCACCAGCGGCGGAAAGAGACTGCTCGCCAGGGTCGAGAAATAACCGGACCCCATCAGGCAGGCCACGCTCTTCAGCTCCGGGAACTGCGTCATAATCCCGAGCGCCGTCATGCCGCCCATGGATGCCCCCCCCACGCCGAGCCGCTGATTGTCGACCAATCCCTGCTGATAAAGCGCCTCTTTCAGCGCCGCAAACTCCGCAAAATTGCCCTGCAAGATTTGCCAGAAACGCGCCATACGCCGTGTTTCATCTCCATCAAACCGGGCACCATGCTCCGGCGCATCAGGCATGACGACCCGAAACCCGACCTGGGCCAGCGCCACGGCAAAATAGCTGTATACCAGTTTGGAGGAGGTAAATCCGTGGTAAAAAACAATACAGGGTAATGGCTGCGCGCCTTTGCCTGCCGGGAACGCGTGCAATGTTTCAATCCCGGCAAAATGCCGTACCTCGAGCTCAATCATTGGCCTCTCCTTGATCTATAGTGCTGGTATGCCATCCCGCAATCGAAGGTGCAAGTCGGAGTTCGCATATCAAGTGTTAGCATTGAGATAAAGATGATGCGCCGATCGCATTTTCATTCGAAACTTATGTTGGCAATAGCAAAATGGGAACATTCCCCTCTTGCGTAATTATTATGGAACTACACTATGGCTATCAGGAGACATGAAAACATGATGCGCTGGTTTCTCCCCCTTGTTGTGGCGCTGTTTTTGAGCGGATGTAGCGTGCTGGAAGGTAAGCCACAGCCCGCCCCGCCCGTCAGCGATCATCCTCAGGAGATAAGTCGTAATCAGACGCAAAACCTGCAGGAAATGGGGGCGTTTAGCGTATCCGTGATGGGTTCCCCCATGGACGTGGAAGATGAGATAAAAGCCAGAGCCACTGCTGAAAAGGCGGATTATTACGTCATCATTATGATGGATGACACGGTAATTCCAGGTCGATGGTACGCCCGGGCCATGCTTTATCGCCACTAAGCGTCAGCAGGTTTAAGGAAGATTTACACTGCTTTGCGTCCTTTTATGTTTGCCTGTGCACAATGGAATGTATGGAATTTTCGCGCGACGGACTGCCCTGGAAAAAATCGGGGTAACGTGACATGGAGCTGATATGAAACGATCTCTTGCCTTAAACTCACTGTTGCTTTCTACAGGCTTAGCCAGCATAACAGCGCAGCCAGCAGAGTTCGCGAGCGCTGACTGCGTTACAGGGCTGAATGAAATTGGCCTGATTTCTGTCAACAATGTTTGCGGAAGTCCACAAGATGTGGAACGTGTCATCGCGTTGAAAGCAGATGAACAAGGTGCATCCTGGTACCGCATTATTCAGATGCAGGAAGAACAGCGGGTCGATAACTGGCGGGTGCAAGCCATACTTTATGCCTGACGGTCACACATCCCCAAAAGCCACTTTTTTTAAGTGGTTTTTTTGTTTACACTCCTTTGCTAGATAGTGTCGTCACAAGATTTTAGCCCAGAGAGCGATGCATCTGATCTGGACGGCAGCGAGAAATGAGGCCG
>NZ_CBFFRL010000073.1:0-23198 GCF_965644215.1 Phytobacter sp. V69 | reverse complement strand
ACGGCCTCATTTCTCGCTGCCGTCCAGATCAGATGCATCGCTCTCTGGGCTAAAATCTTGTGACGACACTATCTAGGCGTTATTGCACTATTAACCGGCCTGGTTCATTTCTCAATGGGGCCGTTTTCTTCACCGCCGCCCACGCTGGAAAATGTCATTGCAGAGAAAGTCTCGGCGGTGAAAAAAGGGATTCAGGCTGGCCTGAAAGGGGAAACGGTGCCCGTAAGCGACGTGCAGAAAAAGGCCGTCGATATTGACCATGTGGTGGATACAGCAGGTATTGCAATGGCTATCGCGGCACTACTTTGCGCATTTATCGCCGGTATGCGCAAAGAGAACCGCTGGGGAATTTATGGTGCCCTCTGTTTTGGCGGTGGCACCCTTGCCTTTCATGCGTTGCTGTTTGGTATTGGTATCGTCCTTGGCATCCTTTTGCTCTTAGCCATTATCTCCTTTCTTACCGGCAATGTGTCTTTCTGACCGGCTAACTGACGCCCCAGAACAGCACCGCCAGCAGCTGTGGGGTGATAATACGCAGGAACATCACCAGCGGATAAACCGTGGCATAAGAGAGCGCGGCTGCCCCGCTGGTGGCGTGCAGGCCGTTGGCAAAGGCCAGCGCCGGGGGATCGGTCATTGAGCCGGCCAGCATGCCGCAAATGGTCAGGTAGTTCATCTTCGCCAGTAGCCGCGCCAGAATACCGACGGTGAGCAGCGGGATGGCGGTGATGAAAATCCCGTAGCACATCCAGTTGACCCCGTCGCCGTGGGTGAGTGTGGCGATAAAATCACCGCCGGATTTCAGCCCCACCACGGCAAGGAACAGCACGATGCCCAACTCACGCAGGGCAAGGTTGGCGCTGGGCGGCATAAACCAGTAGAGCTTACCGACGCTGCCGATACGCCCAAGGATCAGCGCCATAATCAGCGGCCCGCCCGCCAGCCCCAGTTTTAGCGCCACCGGGAAGCCGGGCACAAAGACCGGAATCGACCCCAGCAACACCCCCAGCCCGATACCAATAAAGACCGGCAGCATCTGGACCTGCTGGAGTTTGTGCTGGGCGTTGCCCAGTTCAGAGGCCACCGCATCGATCGCCGCCTGGCGTCCGACAAGGTTCAGAATGTCGCCGAATTGCAGGCTGGAATCGCTGCTGGCCACCAGCTCGACCCCGGCGCGGTTAAGGCGGGAGATCACCACGTCATAGCGCTCTTTAAAATGCAGGTCGCGAATGCGTTTCCCCAGCACCTTTTCGTTGGTGACCACCACGCGTTCAACGCGCAGGTCGGTACCCCGCGTTGAGAGCGAGGTGTCCACCTCCTGGCCTATCACCAGCTGTGCGTTATGCAGGTCTTTCGGCAGGCCAACGAGGTGCAGCAGGTCACCGGTCTGAATCACGGTACCCGGCGACGGCACCATCAACGTTTCGTCACGTTTCAGGCGCGAGCAGATGATTTTATCGCTGTTCAGCATCGGCACGTCCTGAATCGCCATATTGTTCAGATTCGGGTTTTCCACGCGGATATTAATGGTCTTGATCAACGAGTTACCCGAACTGATGCCCGCGTCGTGTTGCTCTGCCTCACGCTCAACGTTGATGCGAAACCCGACGCGCAAAAGCCACATGGTGAGCAAAATGCCGCAGATACCAAACGGATAGGCCATCGCATAGCTCATCCCCATTTGATCGAGGATATTGGACGGCGTGCCCAGGTCATGCAGGATCTGCTGCCCGGCCCCGAGCGCCGGGGTGTTGGTGACCGCACCGGAGAAGATGCCGAGAATGACCGGCAGCGGAATGTTGAAGAGTTTGTGCAAAATGGCGGTGACCAGGCCGCCGAGAATCACAATCAAAATGGCGAACAGGTTCAGGCGTAGCCCGGACACGCGAAGCGAGGCAAAAAAGCCCGGCCCGACCTGAATGCCGATGGTGTAAACGAAGAGGATAAGGCCAAACTCCTGCACGAAGTGCAGCATCGGGCTGCTCAGGATAATCCCTGCCTGATCAACGAAGTGGCCGACGATTATCCCGCCAAACAGCACGCCACCAATCCCGAAACCCACGCCGCGAATTTTGATATTGCCGATCCACAAACCGATGACCGCGACCAGAGCTAATACGCTTACAGTTAACGCTATATCACTCATGATGGTTCCCTGTGAATAACATTGTAAACACAATGAATTCTCTCAGAGCGGCAGCGGGATGTATGGGTGATGGCGCACAAAAAAGCCCCGAGGTAAAAGCAAAACGGCCACCCTAAGGTGACCGTTTTTGGGGTTTGCACCCTCTCTCGAGGGAGAGGGCATCAGGCCCTGAGCTAGCTATTCAGTGCCGGGCGTTCGCTAATGGCGATCCGCTGTGGCTCGATGGCGTCCGGCACATTACGGGTCAGGTCGATATGGAGTAAGCCGTTCGCGAAGGTCGCGCCTGAGACTTCCATATTTTCCGCCAGCGTAAAGCTCAGAGTGAAAGGTTGAATCACCAGCCCCTGATGCAACCATTTTGGCTCATTGGCCGGTTTTTCCGGCGTGCCTTTGACCACTAAGCGTGTGCCTTCCAGCTGGATATCCAGCTCTTGCTGACTGAATCCGGCCAGCGCCAGAGTTATGCGGTAATGGTTGTCATCGCCCTTTTCAATGTTATAGGGCGGGAATGTCTGATGCTCAGTGGTGCTTTGCAGCGCGTTAGCCAGTTTGTCAAAACCGATCCACTGACGCAGCAGCGGGGATAAATCGTAGTTACGCATGGTATTTCTCCTTCTGAGAAGCGAGTAAGTTCCTGCAAGCTTTTGGCTCGCATATGCTCCCTGACGGCAAGCATGTCAGTTCAGGTAATTAGTTAATCTCGATGCGACGCGGTTTCTTTGCTTCCGGAATCACGCGTTCGAGATCGACATACAGCAGGCCATTAACCAGATTCGCGCCTTTAACATGAATATTTTCAGCGAGCTGGAATTTGCGCTCGAAGTTACGTTCGGCGATGCCCTGGTAGAGATAAGAGCGTTCTTTCTGTTCGGTCGCGTGCGCGCCTTTGACGATGAGCAGGTTGTCCTGCGCGGTGATATCCAGTTCGCTTTCCGCAAACCCCGCTACCGCGATCGCAATGCGATAATGGTTTTCGTCAACTAATTCAACGTTGTACGGAGGATAGCCGCCGTTACTTTGGTTTTGGTTGTTTTCCAGCAGGTTGAACAGACGGTCGAAACCAATAGCTGAACGATAAAGCGGAGAAAGATCGAAGTTACGCATACATAAAGCTCCTGAAATCAGCGAGATTGTCATTTGCCTTCCACAATGGACAGGCTGTGGTAGCCCAACACCCTTCCGGCGTGTCTTCCGGCTACATTCTTAAAATGAGGTTAACCGATATGTTTTCAAGGGTGTTTTTCTGACTTTTTTTTGCAGTTTCTCGCGCTTTGCATAGACTGGGATCACAGCACAAAAGGTGAAAGTGCGAATGTCGCCACAGAGCGCAGCATGGAGGCTGTTTTTTTCGGCACAGGAAAGATATAACGCCAGTAGCAGTCTTATGCTGCCCATAACAATGATTAACTGATGATGAAAAATACTCTGATTGTTTCGACGCTACTTAGTGGAATGGTGTTACTCAGTGGATGCTCCAGCGTGATGTCGCATACCGGGGGTAAGGAAGGCGTGTATCCGGGTATGAAGGCAAGCTCCACGATGTTGTCGGATGATGACACCAATATCGGTATGAAATCGCTGGTGGTTCTGGATATGCCTTTTACAGCAGTTATAGACACGATACTGCTGCCGTGGGACATGTTCCGCACCGACAGCTCAGTTAAATCTCGCGTTGAGAAAAGCGAGCAGGCCAGCATGGCGACGGACAACGCGATTCCACCCGCCCCCATGCCTAAGCAGTAACTAGACGCCTGTTTCCGTCACCCACAGCTGGCGGAAACCCGCAATATCTTCCATCCAGGCGATATAACGACCGTCCGGCGAGAACACGACTGCGTCAGCGGACGGAGGATTGCCGTGATCGGTTGTCAAAAAGGTGACGCCACCGCTGCTGGCATCACACAGCGCGATACGGTTATCCAGCACAAAACCCAGCGCTTTCCCCGAAGGATGCCAGTTAAACGCCGACTGAATACCTGTTTGGGTATGCGTCAATTGCTGCGGTTCGCCACCCTGCGGTGACAGCAGCCACAGCTGGACAATACCGGCTTCATCGCGCATTAAAAACGCAATCGCCGTGCCCTGCGGATTACTGCGCACCCAGTGGCGCGGCACGCTAACCAGCCCCGGAAACGCACGCTGATGGGTGAAGGTCAGACGCCGTTGCACAACACCTGCCGGTGGCGCAGGCAGACATGTCGGCGTGCCCTGCAGCGGCGTATCGCCAGGTTGTTTCCATCCCTGTGCCTCTTTCGGCAGCTCGACGATAAACAGTTCCGGCACTTTTTCGCCGTTTAGCGACAGCGTATCGCCAATAAACGCCAGCTTATTGTTGCCCACCCAACCTTCTTCATACGCGCGGTTGATCTCATCGCTACCGGGTTCAGGCGTTGGCGTGGTGCGACTAATCAGTACGCTCCAGTGGCTGCCCGCATACTCGCGTGGATGCATAAGCGGGGGCTGCACCGGACCAAAGGGCACGGCGACGCCGACATTACGCAGATCCTGCGCCGGGTCCAGCTCACGCATGACGTGGTCGTTGTAGGTAAAGCTGACGTTCTCACCGTTAGGGCTGAATACATGCACATGGCTGCCGCCACGCAGCGCACCGGGAGTAAAGGGCGCGGTGATATTCATCGCATCCAGATTGGCGGTTTTCCCCTGTGAGGTGATAGCACCCCGGCGGTGGTGGAAATCATAGTGCCAGTCAGCATCCGGGTTTTCCGGGCCGTGGATAAACACATATTTATCTTCACGCGGATGGACGGTGACGACGCCGACATGTGCCCCCTCTTTCGCCTGATACACCACCTCAACGGTGCCAGTATGAATATTGACGCGTTCAATGGTTTCACCGGTAAAGGACGCGCCGGAAGGGCGCACATCAAACACCAGCCACTGGCTGTCCGGTGTCCAGGTGTGAATATTGGTGAGCTGATGATTACGGGGCGCGGTGGTGATTTGTTTCATGTGATGGATAACCCTGATGCCGTATTTAGCATCAGGGTATCGCAAGGCAGGGGGATTAACCTACCCGTTTTACGTCGCCGACCAGCAGGATGTAGGAGAGTGCGCCCACCAGTGCTACCACGGAGATGTACACCAGTGCCGGGGCAAAACCGTAGCTCTGCGCCAGGTAACCGATAACCAGCGGCACGGTGATACCGCCCAGACCGCCGACAAAGTTAAACACACCGCCCGTCAGCCCAATCAGGCGCATCGGCGCAAGAGAGGAGACCAGTGACCAGGTGATAGAGGCAAAGCCGTTACCGAAGAACGCGATGGCCATCAGCGTCATGATCCACACCGGGTCATTGGTGTAGTTCGCCCCCATAATGCAGGTGGAGATCAGCAGACCACAGATGATGGGCGTTTTACGTGCCGCACCGAGGGAGAAACCTTTGCGTACCAGTCTGTCCGCCAGCCAACCGGAGAGCAGCACGCCAAAGAACGCCGCCAGGAACGGTACCGTGGTCATAAACCCGGCTTTCAGCGCGGTGATGCCTTTTTCCTGGGTCAGATAGTTCGGGAACCAGGTCAGGAAGAACCACAGCGTCGAGGTTACTGCGAACTGCCCCAGGTAAACGCCGATCAGTTTACGGTGGAACACCAGTTTCCAGTCAGCTTTGGTGAGCGGTTGACGTGCCGCTTTGCTCACTGGCGCATCGCCATCCACCAGACCGCCACCTTCGCGAATGTATTCCAGTTCTTCATGGGTGACGCTTTTGGTCTGGCGCGGCGGCTGATAGACCTTGAACCAGATTAACGACCAGATAATGCCAATGCCGCCGGTGATGATAAACACCCAGTGCCAGCTCAGCAGTTCCTGAATCCAGATGAGCAGCGGCGTGAGGAACGCCAGGCCGACAAACTGACCGGAAGTGTAGAAGCCGACGGCGGAAGCACGTTCATGTTCCGGGAACCAACTGGTCACCATGCGGTTATTGGTCGGAAATGCCGGCGCTTCAAAAATCCCGGTGATGGCGCGTAAGCCAATCAGCGACATTAAACCTGTCGCAAAGCCCTGGAACAGGGTCGCCACTGACCAGCCAAAGATGGCGATAAAATAGGTGAGGCGAGAACCGACGCGGTCAAGGAACCAGCCGCCGGGGATCTGGCACAGCGTATAAAGCCAGGCAAAGGCCGAAAAGACATAGCCCATTTCCGCTTTGGTGATACCAAACTCTTGCTGAATATGCGCCGACGCCACCGCGAGGTTGGCCCTGTCGACATAACAAATAACAACGGTAATAAAGATCATCACCAGCGTCAGATAACGCCGACGACCGACTTTTGCAGCAGTAACTGAAATATCCATCGCAATCTGTCTCCAGATTTTGGGCATAGCGAGGCCGCTCACCATGCCCGGTAAATTACAGAGGGTGTGTAAAATTTTTAATTTTTAGCTTACTTACGAATGCTCAAAATAGTTTGCGTTGCAGGAAGGCGGCAAGATTGTAAATCCCCAGGAGCTTACATAAGTAAGTGACTGGGGTGCACAATCGCAGCCAACGCGCCTGCGGCGCAAAATATGAAGAGCATTTACCATTCGGCGACGGTGCCATCCTCATGCCGCCAAACCGGGTTACGCCAGTCCGGCGCATTCTTACTTAACGCGATGACTTTCTCTTCATCAATGTCCACGCCGAGGCCTGGTTTCATCAGCGGTTTAAAGAAGCCGCCTTCCATATTGAAGTCTTCTTTGTTTTTCACGAAGTCGAGCAGTTCAGCGCCTTTATTGTAGTGAATGCCCATACTTTGCTCCTGGAATACCGCATTGTGGGAAACGAAATCCACATGCAGACAGGCGGCCAACGCCACCGGGCCGAGCGGGCAATGCGGAGCCAGCGCCACGTCATAGGCTTCTGCCATGCCGGCAATTTTATAGCATTCGGTAATCCCGCCAGCGTGGGATAAATCCGGCTGCAATATCGAAATGCCGCCCGCTTCCAGCACGCGTTTAAATTCAAAGCGCGAGAACATTCGTTCACCCGCGGCAATCGGAATATGCGTTTGCGCCGCCAGGCGCGGATAATATTCCGCCTGCTCCGCCAGTACCGGCTCTTCAATAAATAACGGACGATACTGTTCGAGTTCTTTAATTAACACTTTTGCCATCGGCGCGCTGACGCGACCATGAAAATCGAGACCAAATTCAATCTCATTGCCGAAGGCTTCGCGAATTTGTGCCACGGTATTCACAGCGGCATCGACCGCGCGGGAGTTATCAATCACCCCCATCTCTTCGCAGCCGTTCAGCTTGAAGGTATCAAAACCGATGTTACGCAAGGTTTTAATACCGTCGATCACTTCTGACGGACGGTCGCCGCCCACCCAGCTATAGGCTTTGATTTTGTCGCGAACCAGGCCGCCCATCAGCTGCCAGACCGGCGCGTTATGAACTTTGCCTTTGATATCCCACAGCGCCTGGTCAATACCGGCAATCGCGCTCATCAGAATCGGGCCGCCGCGGTAAAAACCTGCGCGGTACATCACCTGCCATAAGTCATTGATGCGCGCAGGATCCTGGCCAATCAGATAATCACCCAGCTCATGAACCGCCGCCTCAACCGTGCGGGCACGACCTTCGATAACCGGCTCACCCCAGCCAACAACGCCTTCATCGGTTTCGATTTTCAGGAACATCCAGCGCGGGGGTAAACGGTAAGTGGTGAGTTTGGTTATTTTCATTGCACTGCCTCTCGATACGCGTTAACAAATGCGGTTGCCTGCTGTGCAGTGCGCTCCACGGACTGCCCGGCGCGATATAAATCGCTGCCCAGTCCGGCGCCAGCGCAGCCGGCTTTCATCCATTGCGCCAGGTTTTCTGGCGTCCCCCCCCCACGGCAAAGACCGATACGTCCGACGGCAAGACCGCTTTCAACGCTTTGATGTAATCCGGGCCAAAGGCCGAAGAGGGGAAAATTTTCAGTGCCTGTGCACCCGCATCGAGCGCGGTAAAGGCCTCGGTCGCCGTGGCGCATCCCGGGCACACCGTCATGCCGTAATCGACCGCACGACGAATCACCTCGGGTTGAATGTTGGGGGTCACAATCAGTTTGCAGCCCATTTTCGCCAGCGTATTGACCTGCTCCGGCTGCAACACCGTGCCTGCACCAATCAACGCCTTTTCGCCAAAGGCCTCCACGATGGCCGGAATGCTTTTTTCCCACTGGGGCGAGTTAAGCGGGATCTCAACCGCATCGAACCCGGCGTCAATCACCGCGCCGACGTGTGCCAGCGCTTCTTCTGGGGTGATGCCACGCAGGATTGCGATAAGCGGAAGGTTAGTTTGCCACTGCATGAGCGATGCTCCTTATGCCTGTCTGAAATGCGGTGTCACCGGAAACGACCGTGGCCTTGCGGCCGATCGCGTCCAACGCCTGTTGATAGCGGCTGGACAGTGCGTTTCCTGCAACGACGGTGACCTGTTGATCGCTAAAGCGCTCCGCCATGCTGGCGACTTCTGCGCCAATCAGCAGGCCCGATAAAAACTCGCTCACCTGTTCGCGCGGCAGATGGCCCAGCACGTGGGCGGCACGGACTTCAAACAGCTGCGGCAGGATGGCGGGCGTGGCGAGGCCGCGTTCAAGGCCGGACATAAATGCCGCAAGCGACGTTTCCTGCTCCGGCAATCCGGCTCCGACCAACGAGTGACTCAGCAACAGGTGGTGCAATTCACCGGTCATTACGGTGCGAAAATCATGGATTTGGTGTGCATCGGCCTGTACCCATTTGCAGTGGGTGCCCGGCATGACATAGACAGAAGAAGGCGAGAGTTCACGTGCACCCAGCAGTTGCGTCTCTTCACCACGCATCACCTTGTGGTTATCGTCGCGAGAAACGCACAGGCCGGGAATAATCCAGACATTGTCGCCAACGGCAGTCAACTGCTCGCCAATGGCGGAGAAATGCGCAGGAACGGGTAAGTAGGGGGCAATTTTCCAGCCCACGTTACTGCCCACCATTCCTGCCATCACGACAGGCGTTTGCTCATCACGCCAGCCGTGGGTAACCTCTGCTAACACCGCTTGTGGGGATTTACCATTCAGGCGCGTAACGCCCGCTTCTGATTGCCTGCTCTCCAGGCATTCGTCGCCCTGATAAAGCCAGGCGCGTAAGTTGGTCGACCCCCAGTCAATTGCGATGTAGCGAGATGTCATGTGATTTCCTTCAACCTTTGTGTCGAGCTGGCAATCATGGTCAGCGCTGCCTGCTCTGCTGCATCACCGTCCTGATGCCGTATCGCATCGAACAGCGCCTTATGTTCCTGGAGTGTTTTTGGCATGTTGCCTTCATCGCCCATCCAGGTACGTTCAAATACCGCCCGCTGTAGCGAGCTGATCGCCACGGTCAATTGCTGCAACACCGGGTTATGTACCGACCCCAGCACCGCTTCGTGATAACGAATGTCCGCCTCATTGAACGCATCGCGATTCTGGTTGTTCGCAATCATGTCGTTCAACGCGGCCTCAATCTGCGCCAGGTCGCTGGAGGTGGCGCGTTCCGCGGCCCAGCGGGCAATCGACGGTTCCACCAGATTTCGCACCTCGCTCATCGCACTGATGAGTCGCGGGTCATAGTCGTTTTCCAGTACCCATTGCAGTACCTCGGTATCGAGGTAATTCCACTGATTACGCGGTGCCACAAACGCGCCGCGATAGCGTTTTATCTCGATGAGCCTCTTCGCCATTAATGAGCGAAAGACTTCGCGAATGATGTTGCGCGAGGTTTCAAACTCCTCGCAGAGTTCCGCCTCTGCCGGGAGTGCTGAACCGGGAACGTATTTCCCGGCCACAATCTGGTGTCCCAGCGTGATGACGATGCGGTCCGTTTTGGTGAGAGTCATGGCGTGCCCTTATTCACTGTGTGTGCATGCCTACTTTACCTCGACCGGCGATTTTCACCTCATCCTTGCAGTACAAACCTGGTTCACTTTCCTTCCGATGAACTGTAATGCAGTACAATTAATTATTGTTGTACTACAATTTAGATCGCAAAATGAACGACAGATCACAAAATTAACCTCCCTTCACTTCACCGTAACTTCACCAGAGCCGCTTATCGTCCTTTTCAACACGAGGAGGGGATATGCAGCATTTTGATGTGGCGATTATTGGTCTGGGGCCCGCTGGAGCGGCGCTGGCGCGGCAGTTAGCAGGCAGAATGAGCGTGCTGGCGCTGGATAAAAAACAGCAATTCGGTACGGATGGATTTATGAAGCCGTGTGGTGGATTACTGGCTCCGGACGCGCAGCGTTCGTTTATCCGTGCCGGGATTACGCTGCCGGTGCAGGTGCTGGCCGATCCGCAAATTTTCAGCGTGCAGACGCTGGATGTGCAGACGGGAATTGAGCGAAATTATCAGCGCAGTTACGTCAATATCGACAGACATGCCTTTGATTTATGGATGAAATCATTAATTCCTGCCTCAGTCACCGTTCACCATGACGCTTTGTGCAAGAAAATCAGTCGGCAGGACAGCCGCTGGCATCTGACGTACGCGGTTGACGGTGAGACGCATGAGGCAACGGCAAATTATCTGGTGGGTGGCGATGGCGCGAACTCGATGGTGCGACGCTTGCTGTATCCCGATCATGAGATCCGCAAATACGTCTCGCTGCAACAGTGGTTCAAAGACAGTCACCCATCGCCGTTCTATTCCTGCGTGTTTGATAATGAGACAACCGATTGTTATTCATGGAGTATCTGCAAAGACGGCTATTTCATTTTTGGTGGGGCATTTGCCATGAAAGATGGCAGAGAGAATTTCACCCGTCTCAAGCTGCACCTTGAGCCGTTTGATTTCCGCTTTGGTGACGCGGTGAAAACGGAAAAATGCACGGTGCTGTGCCCGTCTCGTTGGACAGATTTTGTCTGCGGAAAAGAGAACGCGTTTTTGATTGGCGAAGCAGCGGGATTTATCAGCGCCAGTTAACTGGAGGGGATCAGCTATGCACTGGATAGCGCGGAAATTCTGGCTGAGGTGCTGTGCGGGGAAACGGAAAACCTCAACGCGGCATACCGGAAGAAAACGCGGCGATTGCGCGTGAAACTGCTGGGAAAAGTCATCAAAAATCGCTGTTTGACCACGCCATGGATACGCAGTCTGATCATGAAAAGCGGCGTGGGGCATATCCCAGTGCAACAGGAGAGGCATACACAGGCAAGGGCATAATCGCCCCTGCCTGACGGCGGCTTAGTTCAGCACAAACTTCTCAATGGCGTACGCCACGCCATCTTCGAGGTTGGATTTGGTGACGAAGTTGGCCACTTCTTTCACCGATGGAATGGCATTATCCATTGCCACGCCCACGCCGGCATACTCGATCATGGCGATGTCATTTTCCTGATCGCCGATGGTCATGATCTCTTCGGGCTTGATGCCCAGCACGTCGGCCAGTGATTTCACCCCAGTGCCTTTATTCACACGCTTATCGAGCATTTCGAGGAAGTACGGCGCGCTTTTCAGCACGGTGTATTTCTCTTTCACTTCTGCCGGGATGCGGGTAATCGCTTTATCGAGGATTTCCGGCTCATCAATCATCATCACCTTGAGGAACTGGGTGTTCGGATCCATGTTTTCCGGCTCGCAGAACACCAGAGGAATAGTGGCGACGTAGGATTCGTGCACCGTGTAGTAGCTGATATCGCGGTTTGCGGTGTACAGCGTATTGCGGTCCAGCGCGTGGAAATGTGAACCGACTTCGCGGGACAGTTTTTCCAGGTACAGGTAATCGTCATAGCTCAGCGCGGTTTGCGCCACGGTGCTGCCGTCGCTGGCATTTTGCACCAGTGCCCCGTTGTAAGTGATGCAGTAATCACCTTCCCGTTCCATGTGCAGCTCTTTGACGTAGGCGTGAACCCCGGCGTAAGGGCGGCCTGTCGTCAGCACCACCTTCACTCCACGTTCGCGCGCAGCAGCAATAGCATTTTTAACAGCAGGAGAGATGGTGTGGTCCGGCAACAACAACGTTCCGTCCATGTCGATTGCGATAAGTTTGATAGCCATGAGATCCCCGGAGTAAATGAGTCCAGGCTCATGCTAACGCGATTTAGCTCAAAAAACAGCAAAAGAGTCGGGGGAAGAGGGGGCAGAATTAAGGAGGAAGATTCCTCTTTTGTGGGCATAAAAAAGCCCAGACGCGGCATAAATGCCAGGCCCGGGCTCTATTCCTGTAGCCCCGGTAAGCTAGCGCCACCGGGGATCTACATATTAAATATCGATATTTGCTGCTTTCAGGGCGTTCTCTTCGATAAACGCACGGCGCGGCTCAACTGCATCCCCCATCAGGGTGGTGAACAGCTGGTCAGCGGCAATCGCGTCTTTCACCGTCACGCGCAGCATACGGCGGCTATCCGGATCCATGGTGGTTTCCCACAGCTGCTCCGGGTTCATCTCGCCCAGACCTTTATAACGCTGAATCGCGAGGCCGCGGCGGGACTCTTTCACCAGCCAGTCCAGCGCCTGCTCGAAGCTTGCGACAGGCTGCTTACGCTCGCCACGTTCGATAAATGCATCGTCTTCGATCAGACCACGCAGTTTTTCACCAAGCGTGCACAGGCGACGGTATTCGCCACCGGTCACAAACTCGTGATCCAGCGGATAATCCGTGTCCACACCGTGGGTACGCACGCGAATGACCGGCTCAAACTGCTGCTGTTCAGCATTTTCGCGGATGTCGAATTTCCACTGGCTACCGTGTTGCTCGTTTTCGTTCAGCTCAGTGACCAGCGCATTCACCCAACGCGTCACGGTTTGCTCGCTGCTCAAATCGGCTTCGGTCAGGGTCGGCTGATACACCAGCTCTTTCAGCAGAGTGCGCGGAAAGCGGCGTTCCATACGACCAATCATCTTCTGCGTCGCGTTGTATTCAGACACCAGTTTTTCCAGCGCTTCACCGCCCAGTGCAGGCGCACCTTCGGTTGTGTGCAGGGTCGCACCGTCCAGAGCGATAGCGATCTGGTACTGATCCATCGCCTCATCGTCTTTAATGTACTGTTCCTGTTTGCCTTTTTTCACTTTGTACAGCGGTGGCTGCGCAATGTAGACGTGGCCACGTTCAACGATTTCCGGCATCTGACGATAGAAGAAGGTCAACAGCAGCGTACGAATGTGCGAGCCATCGACGTCCGCATCGGTCATGATGATAATACTGTGATAACGCAGTTTGTCCGGGTTGTATTCGTCACGGCCGATGCCGCAGCCCAGTGCGGTAATCAGCGTGGCGACTTCCTGAGAAGAGAGCATCTTGTCGAAGCGCGCCTTCTCAACGTTGAGGATTTTACCCTTCAGCGGCAGAATCGCCTGGTTCTTACGGTTACGCCCCTGCTTAGCAGAGCCGCCCGCAGAGTCCCCTTCCACGAGGTACAGTTCAGACAGCGCCGGGTCGCGTTCCTGACAGTCCGCCAGTTTGCCCGGCAGGCCTGCTAAGTCCAGCGCGCCTTTACGGCGAGTCATTTCACGGGCTTTACGCGCCGCTTCACGCGCACGCGCTGCGTCGATAATTTTGCCGACCACGATTTTCGCGTCAGACGGATTTTCCAGCAGGTATTCCGCCAGTAGTTCGTTCATCTGTTGTTCAACCGCTGATTTCACCTCAGAGGAGACCAGTTTATCTTTGGTCTGTGAGGAGAACTTCGGATCCGGTACCTTCACGGAAACTACCGCAATCAGGCCTTCACGGGCATCGTCGCCGGTAGCGCTGACTTTGGCTTTTTTGCTGTAGCCTTCTTTATCCATGTAGGCGTTCAGCGTACGGGTCATCGCCGCACGGAAGCCTGCCAGGTGAGTAC
The DNA here is from genome assembly GCF_965644215.1 of Phytobacter sp. V69. Taxonomy (NCBI): domain Bacteria; kingdom Pseudomonadati; phylum Pseudomonadota; class Gammaproteobacteria; order Enterobacterales; family Enterobacteriaceae; genus Phytobacter; species Phytobacter sp. V69. The sequence goes on along the minus strand of NZ_CBFFRL010000073.1, from coordinate 9,257 downwards.
CGCCGTCACGCTGCGGAATGTTGTTGGTAAAGCAGTAGATGTTTTCCTGGAAACCGTCGTTCCACTGCAGCGCCACTTCAACGCCGATACCGTCTTTTTCGGTGGAGAAATAGAAGACATTCGGGTGAATTGGCGTTTTGTTCTTGTTGAGATACTCAACGAACGCCTTGATGCCGCCTTCGTAGTGGAAATGGTCTTCCTTGCCGTCGCGCTTGTCTTTCAGGCGGATGGAAACGCCGGAGTTCAGGAACGACAGCTCACGCAGACGTTTCGCCAGAATTTCATATTCGAATTCGGTGACGTTGGTGAAGGTTTCATAGCTCGGCCAGAAACGCACCATGGTACCGGTTTTTTCGGTATCGCCGGTCACGGCCAGCGGCGCCTGCGGCACGCCGTGTGCGTAAAGCTGACGGTGAACTTTGTTATCACGCTGGATAACCAGCTCCAGTTTCTGCGACAGGGCGTTTACCACGGAAACACCTACGCCGTGCAGACCACCGGAGACTTTATACGAGTTATCATCGAACTTACCGCCTGCGTGCAGCACGGTCATGATGACTTCGGCCGCAGAGACCCCCTCTTCCGGGTGAATACCGGTTGGGATCCCACGTCCATCATCCTGTACGGAGACAGAGTTATCGCTGTGGATCGTGACAACGATGTCTTTACAGTAACCTGCGAGCGCTTCGTCGATAGCGTTATCTACCACCTCGAATACCATGTGGTGCAGACCGGTGCCGTCATCCGTATCGCCGATATACATACCCGGGCGCTTACGCACCGCATCCAGCCCTTTCAGGACTTTGATACTGGAGGAGTCATAAGAATTCGACATCAACGTTTCTCGCTCATTTTGTCTTGGGTTAATCCGTTATTTTACCCTTTTCCACGGTGAACATCTTCGAATTTTTGTCCGACATGTCCAGTACGTGCTCAGCGCTTATCGCACTGACGAAAACCTGTGATTGCGTGGCTTTTAAGCGGCTGGCAAGCAGCCCGCGACGCGCATCATCCAGCTCCGAGGCAAAATCATCTATCAGGTATAAACAGCGGCGACCGCTCTCACGGGTTAAAAACTCCCCCTGTGCCAGACGTAGCGCACACATCAGGAGTTTTAACTGCCCACGGGAAAGCGTATCTTCCACCGGCGCACCGTCGGCACGTATACGGAAATCCGCTTTGTGCGGGCCGTGTGCGGTGTAAGTCAGCAGGCGATCGCGTTCGAAGTTCTTCTCCAGCACTTCGGCATAATCCGTCTCTTTCTCCCAGCCACGCTGGAAAGAGAAGGTCAGAGAGAACTCCGGTAAAAATTGTTTGCAGGTGTCCGCCATATCTTCGGCGATACCGGCACTGTATTCGGCACGCCAGAGGCTAATTTGTTCCGCCAGCGGGATCAGTTCTTTATCCCACGGGCGCAATTGGCCGTAATGGCTCACCTGCCGTAGCGCGGCATTGCGCTGTTTGAGCAGCCGTTTAAGGTTGCTCCAGGCATTAAAGAAGCCGGCTTCGTTGTGAAAGCATCCCCAGTCGAGGAATGCTCTTCTGTATTTGGGGCCGCCGTTGAGTAATGTAAACCCCTCGGGGGTGATCAGCTGCATGGGCATCAACAGCGCCAGTTCCGCCACTTTGTGGCCATCGGTTCCGTCGATACGAACCGTACTGTCGCCCTGCTTGTCTTTCGTCAGACCAATGGCGATTTCACGCTCCGTCTCCTGCAAACGTCCGTGCAGAATAAACGACTCTTGTTCGTGGCGAATGACGCGACCGATTTGCAAACTGCGAAACGCCCGACCATGGCCGAGCGTATAGATGGCTTCCAGCACGCTGGTTTTGCCGCTGCCATTCGCGCCAACCAGGAAATTAAAGCCGGGGGATAATGCGAGATCCGCGTTTTCGATATTGCGGAAGTCTTTAATTAGTAATCGGGTTAGCGACATGATTCACTCATCACCTGGGCGTTATCGTCGCAGTTAGTCTGGTTACGGCCAGCGCACAGCAACCGGAGCGTACTGGAGTACGTGAGGATTGCGAGCACTGCCCGGAGCCAGAATAACAAGTAAGATAGCCCGATACTTTTCTACAAACGCATTGGCATGACAACATAGGCTGCGCTTTGTGAAGCCGCATCCTCAATCTGTACGCTCGACACGGAATCCGTCAGCAGAATGCGCACGTTCTCGCATTTCAGCGCATTCAACACGTCCAGCACATAGCTGACGTTAAAACCGATTTCCATCTCGCTACCCGCATAGGAAACGTCGAGGATCTCTTCCGCTTCTTCCTGTTCCGGGTTGCTGGCGGTGATTTTCAGCTGGTTTTCGCTCACATACAGACGCACGCCGCGGAATTTCTCGTTCGAGAGAATGGCCGCACGGGCAAATGCCTGCTTGAGAATGTCGCAGCCAGCATCCAGGTGTTTGTCCGGATTTTTCGGCAATACGCGACGATAATCCGGGAAACGGCCATCAACCAGCTTAGACGTGAAGAGAAAGTCGCCGACATGGGCGCGGATGTTGTTGCTGCCGATCTGCACGGTCAGCGGATTGTCACCGCCGTCGAGCATACGCATCAGCTCAATCACACCTTTACGCGGCACGATCACCGAATGGTTAGGCAGGCTCACGCCAATAGGCATGGAACAGACGGCCAGACGGTGACCATCGGTCGCGACGGTACGCAGCTCTTCACCTTCGGTTTCGAACAGCATGCCGTTTAAATAGTAACGAACGTCCTGATGGGCCATTGAGAACTGAGTGGCTTCAATCAGACGTTTCATCGTGGCCTGCGGCAGGGTGAATTCCACCTCGCTTTGCCAGTCATCCAGATTCGGGAAGTCGGCGGCAGGCAGCGTGGAGAGGGAGAAACGGCTGCGGCCAGAACGCACCAGCATACGATCGCCTTCAAGCTGGAGGGCGATTTCCGCACCTTCCGGCAAACCACGGCAGATATCAAAGAATTTCCGCGCCGGGACGGTGGTTGCACCAGGCTCATGCGGCTGCACAAGCGCGACACGGGCCACCATTTCCATTTCAAGATCGGTACCGGTCAGCGAAAGCGTACCGTCTGCAACCTGAAGCAGCAGATTACCGAGAATAGGTAACGTCGGGCGACCGCCCAGCGGGCCACTAACTTGTTGCAGCGGCTTTAAAAGATGTTCACGTTCTACGGTAAATTTCATAGCGTCACGATGATAATGTTCTGATTAAATTGGAAAAATCTTCTTTGATATCGTGGCTTTCTTCACGCAACTGCTCAATCTTACGGCAGGCGTGCAGCACGGTAGTATGGTCACGGCCACCAAACGCGTCGCCAATTTCCGGCAAACTGTGGTTGGTCAGCTCTTTCGCCAACGCCATCGCCATCTGACGCGGACGCGCGACAGAGCGAGAACGACGCTTCGACAGCAGGTCAGCGACCTTAATCTTGTAATACTCCGCCACAGTCTTCTGAATATTGTCGATGGTGACCAGCTTTTCCTGCAGCGCCAGCAAATCTCTGAGCGCTTCACGCACGAAATCAATGGTGATCGCCCGGCCGGTAAAGTTGGCATTGGCGATAACGCGGTTCAGTGCCCCTTCCAGCTCACGCACGTTAGAGCGCAGACGCTTGGCAATAAAGAAGGCCACCTCCCCCGGCAGACGGATATCATTCTCGTCAGCCTTTTTCATCAGGATCGCTACGCGCGTTTCCAGTTCCGGCGGTTCGATCGCCACCGTCAGACCCCAGCCAAATCGTGATTTAAGGCGATCCTCAACCCCGTTGATCTCTTTGGGGTAACGATCCGACGTCAGGATGATCTGTTGGTTCCCTTCCAGCAACGCGTTAAACGTGTGGAAAAACTCTTCCTGGGATCGTTCTTTATTGGCAAAGAACTGAATGTCATCGATCAGCAACGCATCAACGGATCGGTAGTAACGTTTAAACTCTTCGATCGCATTGTTTTGCAGGGCTTTTACCATGTCCTGGACAAAACGCTCGGAGTGCATATACACCACTTTGGCGTTGGGTTTACGCGCCATGATGCCATTACCCACCGCGTGTAACAGGTGAGTTTTACCCAGACCGGTTCCGCCATAAAGGAATAATGGATTGTAGGCGCCGCCTGGGTTATCCGCCACCTGACGTGCCGCCGCGCGCGCCAGTTGGTTAGACTTACCTTCGACAAAGTTATCAAAGGTATGCTTGAGGTTAACGTTGGAGCGGTATGTCGGTTCTGCCGGCGCGGGAACGTTGTCCCAGCCAGGGCGTACCGCAGGCGCAGCGCGCTGCGGCTGCACGTGGGTCGTCTGCACAGGTGCGGCAACGTGGGCCGGTTCTCTGTGGATCTGCGTGACAGGCTTCGTGCCAACTTCAAAACGCAGCTGTGGGGCATCCGTACCGCAGAAATCGTTCAGCAGTCCATTGATATTATTGAGGTACTTGTCCCTTACCCAATCGAGCACAAAACGGTTTGGCGCATACAAAGCCAGCGTGTTATCGCTCAGTTCCGCCTGCAATGGGCGGATCCACATGCTGAATTCTGTGGCTGGTAACTCATCCTGCAATCGGGCAAGACACTGCTGCCAAAGCGAAAGTGACACGGCGGACTCCACTCGAACAAAAATCGATAAATAAAAGGCAGAAACATTAATGGTTGTTGACACACGTCGATCAGACCCAACAAGGGTGACGTGCGAACCGCTATCTGCGGTTTTACACGCTTCCTCCCGGCTGCATCATTGCGCCTTTCAGGAAAGTGTACTTTGCCCTGTTTACGATCCACGGATCGCGATCGGGACCGCGGATCATAGCCTAAACTGCGTCAGAGATCTTCTGTTTCTCACAGATTCTTCACGATTTATCCACAGGGGATTCGGAATCGGGTAAGTGTAATCGATCCCTGGTGGGGTGCGGGGCGATTTACGCCGCATATTGGAAAATTTAATGAGTAATGCCGAATTCGTGCTTAATCGATCTAATGAAGATCCTGGCGGATCCTTGCGCTTTGCCCGCCAGGCCGTATAATCCTCCACCCGGCGTGCTTTGCTCCTTTTAGTCGTCGAGCACTGCTTATTTTTTACGCGAAACTGTGCAAAAATAAGCGTGTTATAAGGAAAGAGAATTGACTCCGGAGTGTACAATTATTACAATCCGGCCTCTTTAATCACCCATGGCTTCGGCGTCCGTCGTACGATATTCATTCGGATATCCAATAAAGCCATTGAATTTATTCAAGTTTAGGTAGAAATCGCCATGAAACGCACTTTTCAACCGTCCGTACTGAAGCGCAACCGTTCTCACGGCTTCCGTGCTCGTATGGCTACTAAAAATGGTCGCCAGGTTCTGGCTCGTCGTCGCGCTAAAGGCCGCGCACGTCTGACCGTTTCCAAGTAATAAAAGCTAACCCCTGAGTGGTTAAGCTCGCTTTTCCTAGGGAGTTACGTTTGTTAACTCCCAATCATTTCACATTCGTCTTCCAGCAGCCACAACGGGCTGGCACGCCGCAAATCACCATCCTCGGCCGCCTGAATTCGCTGGGGCATCCCCGTATCGGTCTTACCGTCGCTAAAAAAAATGTTAAACGTGCACATGAACGCAATCGGATTAAACGTCTGACGCGTGAAAGTTTTCGTTTGCGTCAACACGAGCTTCCAGCAATGGATTTCGTGGTAGTGGCGAAAAAAGGGGTTGCTGATCTCGATAACCGTGCTCTTTCGGAAGCGTTGGAAAAATTATGGCGCCGCCATTGTCGCCTGGCACTCGGCTCCTGATAGGCCTGATTCGGGCCTATCAAATCCTGATTAGTCCGCTACTCGGGCCGCGTTGCCGTTTCAACCCAACATGCTCTCGCTATGGAATTGAGGCATTGCGCAGGTTTGGAGTGATAAAAGGCAGTTGGTTGACAGTGAAACGCGTATTAAAATGCCACCCTTTACACCCGGGTGGAGACGACCCCGTCCCGCCAGGACCCTTTAATACCAGAGAACACTAACGATGGATTCGCAACGCAATCTTTTTGTCATCGCTTTGTTGTTCGTGTCTTTCATGATCTGGCAAGCCTGGGAGCAGGATAAAAATCCTCAGCCTCAGCAGCAGACCACGCAGACTACGACCACCGCAGCGGGTAGCGCAGCCGACCAGGGCGTACCAGCCAGTGGCCAGGGGAAACTGATTACGGTTAAAACCGACGTGCTGGAATTGACTATCAACACCCGTGGTGGTGATGTCGAGCAGGCACAGCTTTTGGGTTATCCGAAAGAGCTGGGTTCCAGTGAGCCTTTCCTGTTACTGGAAACGACTCCGCAGTTTATCTATCAGGCGCAGAGCGGTCTGACCGGTCGCGATGGCCCGGATAATCCGGCAAACGGCCCACGTCCTCTGTACAACAGCGAAAAAGATGCGTTTGTGCTGGCTGATGGCCAGAACGAACTGGCAATTCCGCTGACCTATACCGATGCTGCTGGTAACACCTTCACCAAAACCTTCACCCTGAAACGCGGTGAATATTCAGTGAATGTGGGTTACAACGTGCAGAACGCCGGCGAAAAACCGCTGGAAATTGCTACCTTCGGTCAGCTGAAGCAGTCCATCAATCTGCCGTCGCACCGCGACACCGGCAGCAACAACTTTGCATTGCATACGTTCCGCGGCGCTGCGTACTCCACGCCGGACGCGAAGTATGAAAAATACAAATTTGACACCATCGCCGATAACGAAAACCTGAACGTCAGCGCGAAAGGCGGTTGGGTTGCTATGCTGCAGCAGTACTTTGCTACCGCATGGGTTCCGCGTAACGAAGGCACCAATAACTTCTACACCGCGAACCTGGGCAACGGCATTGCCGCTATCGGTTATAAATCTGAACCAGTACTGGTTCAACCGGGTCAAACCGGCACGCTGGGCAGCACCCTGTGGGTCGGCCCGGAAATTCAGGATAAAATGGCTGCCGTTGCGCCGCACCTGGATTTGACCGTGGATTACGGTTGGTTGTGGTTCATCTCTCAGCCGCTGTTCAAACTGCTGAAATGGATCCACAGCTTCCTGGGTAACTGGGGCTTCTCCATCATCGCAATCACCTTTATCGTTCGTGGCATCATGTACCCGCTGACTAAAGCGCAGTACACCTCCATGGCGAAAATGCGCATGCTGCAGCCGAAGATTGCGGCGATGCGTGAGCGTTTGGGCGATGACAAACAGCGTCAGAGCCAGGAAATGATGGCACTGTACAAAGCAGAGAAAGTAAACCCGCTGGGTGGTTGCTTCCCGCTGGTTATCCAGATGCCAATCTTCCTTGCGCTGTACTACATGCTGATGGGATCCGTTGAACTGCGCCATGCGCCGTTCGCCCTGTGGATCCATGACCTGTCTGCACAAGACCCGTACTACATCCTGCCGATCCTGATGGGCGTGACGATGTTCTTCATTCAGAAGATGTCTCCGACCACCGTGGCCGACCCGATGCAGCAGAAGATCATGACCTTTATGCCGGTCATCTTCACGGTGTTCTTCCTGTGGTTCCCGTCAGGTCTGGTTCTGTACTATATCGTCAGCAACCTGGTGACCATTATTCAGCAGCAGCTGATTTACCGTGGTCTGGAGAAACGTGGCCTGCATAGCCGCGAGAAGAAAAGCTCCTAAACTGTAGGCCGGGTAAGCTAAGCGCCACCCGGCAAACGGAAGAGTAAAGAGAGGGCGGTCAGCAGACCGCCTTTTTTATTGGTAAAAAAGAGACATATCATGAGCCATAACGACACGATCGTCGCCCAGGCTACCCCACCGGGACGCGGTGGCGTCGGTATCCTGCGTATTTCCGGCCTCAACGCGCGCGACGTCGCGCAAGCCGTACTGGGTAAGCTGCCGAAACCGCGTTACGCCGACTATCTGCCGTTTAAAGATGCAGACGGCACCGCATTAGATCAGGGCATTGCGCTGTGGTTCCCGGGCCCGAACTCCTTCACTGGCGAAGACGTGCTGGAACTGCAGGGCCACGGCGGTCCAGTGATTCTCGATCTGCTGCTCAAACGTATTCTGACGCAGCCAGGCGTGCGTATCGCAAAGCCTGGTGAGTTCTCAGAACGGGCGTTCCTCAATGATAAGCTCGATTTAGCCCAGGCAGAAGCGATTGCTGACCTGATTGACGCCAGTTCTGAACAGGCGGCACGCTCGGCACTAAACTCGTTGCAGGGGGCGTTCTCCGCACGCATCCATCACCTTGTGGAAGCACTCACTCACCTGCGCATCTACGTGGAAGCGGCCATTGATTTCCCGGATGAGGAAATCGACTTCCTGTCTGATGGCAAAATTGAAGCGCAGCTCAACAGCGTGATGGGCGACCTGGATGCGGTGCGCGCCGAGGCGCGCCAGGGCAGCCTGCTGCGTGAAGGGATGAAGGTGGTCATTGCCGGGCGTCCAAACGCCGGGAAATCGAGCCTCCTGAACGCGCTGGCGGGCCGTGAGGCCGCGATCGTGACCGACATCGCCGGTACCACCCGCGACGTGCTGCGCGAGCATATCCACATCGATGGCATGCCGCTGCATATCATCGATACCGCCGGGCTGCGTGATGCCAGCGACGAAGTCGAACGTATCGGTATTGAACGCGCCTGGCAGGAAATCGAACAAGCCGACCGCGTGTTGTTTATGGTGGATGGCACCACCACCAGCGCCGTTGATCCGGCGGACATCTGGCCGGACTTTATTGCCCGCTTACCAGCAAAACTGCCAGTTACGGTGGTACGTAACAAAGCGGATATGACCGGCGAAACGCTGGGCATCAGCGATGTAAATGGTCACTCACTCATCCGTCTGTCGGCGCGTACCGGCGATGGCGTGGATGAGCTTCGTAACCATCTCAAGCAGAGCATGGGCTTTGATACCAATATGGAAGGCGGCTTCCTGGCGCGTCGTCGCCATCTGCAGGCGCTGTCAGACGCTGCAAATCACCTTGAGCAGGGTAAAGCGCAGCTGTTGGGTGCCTGGGCGGGTGAACTGCTGGCAGAAGAGCTGAGACTGGCACAGCAGGCATTAAGTGAGATCACCGGTGAGTTTACCTCCGACGATCTGCTGGGCCGTATTTTCTCCAGCTTCTGTATCGGTAAATGAGCCAGACGTGCGGATAACCCTCTCTGGTGGGTTATCCGCATTCCCCCTGCCATTACGTCAGAGACATGTCTGGTTCAGGCACATCACACAGCGCTCGAACTTTAGGCTGTGTCCCTTAATCACCTGAGTTATAGTAACTGTCTTTTTCAACAACATATTGAACTATGGCTCGCTAC
>NZ_CBFFRL010000072.1:0-23273 GCF_965644215.1 Phytobacter sp. V69 | reverse complement strand
AGTCATGATAATAGGGCCTTCTGATTAGAAGGCCCTATTATCAATGATTTTTATCCTCGTGACGACACTATCTAAGGCTTTTTGTGGGGATTTGAAAAAAAATGAGGGTGGTATCGCTTTCACAAAGAGATTTTCGCTCCCTCTGAAAGGCAGAGGGAGCGAAACAGCGTGGGTTATCAGGCGGCTGGGCGCGCGATAATGCTGCGGGTTTCCATACGTACTTCCGCGATAGTGACGTCAATAACGTCAGTCACTTTATAAGCGGTTTCGCCTTTAATCTGCACGGTGCCAGTTTCCTGGCTGCACACCAGTTCATCACGTACCGCGTGCAGGAACGGTGCCGGAATAAACGCTACGGCACCGTTATCCACCAGACGAACACGCATGCCACCGCGACTAATATCAATAATCTCGGCGCTAAAGCGGGTATCGGTACCGGCTTTGTCCTGCAGGTAGCGGGCATACAACCAGTCGCCGACATCGCGTTCGGCCATGCGGTTCAGACGGCGACGTTCAGCCATCTGTACGGTCGCTTCGGCCTGCGGACGTGCTGGCGTTTCACCTTTGATCACCGCTTTGAGCAGACGATGGTTGATCATATCGCCGTACTTACGAATCGGGGATGTCCAGGTGGCGTACGCTTCGAGACCCAGACCAAAGTGCGGACCTGGATCGACGCTGATTTCAGCAAAGGACTGGAAGCGGCGAATGCGGCTATCGAGGAAGCCCGACGGCTGTGCATCCAGCTCGCGACGCAATTTGCAGAAACCATCCAGCGTCAGCACTTCTTGCGCATCCACATGCATACCGTGGCCTTTCAGCAGGGTGGCAAGCTGTTCGCTGTTTGCCGGATCAAAGCCCATGTGCACGTTGTAGATACCAAAACCGAGTTTGTCGCGCAGCACGCGAGCGGCACAGATGTTGGCAGCTATCATTGATTCTTCAACAATCCGATTCGCGATACGGCGCGGTTCGGCAACGATATTCAGCACTTCGCCTTTTTCGCCAAGAATAAAGCGATAGTCCGGGCGGTCTTTGAATACCAGAGCATGGGTTTGACGCCACTGTGAACGCGCCTGGCACACACGGTGCAGCAGACGAATCTGTGCGGCGATGGCGTCGTTCTGAGGCTGCCAGCTTCCGGCGTTTTCCAGCCAGTCTGAGACCTCGTCATAGACCAGTTTGGCTTTCGATGTGATGGTCGCAGCGAAGAATTCGATATTGTCTTCGATAGCGCCTTCCGCATCTAAGGTCATGCGGCAGGCCAGTACCGGGCGAACTTCATTGGCGCGCAGTGAACACAGGTCATCAGACAGTTCACGCGGCAGCATCGGAATGTTGAAGCCCGGCAGATAGTTGGTGAACGCACGCACTTTGGCGATGTTATCCAGCTTACTGCCTTCTGCGATCCACGCGGTCGGATCGGCGATAGCGACCGTCAGTTGCAGTTTGCCTTCGGCGGTCTCTTCAACATACAACGCATCGTCCATATCTTCGGTGCTGGCACTGTCGATAGTGACAAAATCCAGCGCGGTCAGGTTGATACGCTCAAGACCTTCATCCAGAAGGGTAGTCGCCACGCCGTCTGGTGCTTCTTTTTCAAGGTTGTGGCGCGCCAGGGTGACCCACCATGGCACGAAGTGGTCGTCGCCAAAGGTGATGAACTGTGTCAGTTCGGCATAGAAGGTGCGGTCGCCCTTGAGCGGGTGACGGCGCATCTCGGCAACGGCCCAGTCGCCATCTTTGAAATCATGTGTCACGTTACGTTCGGCGCGGCAAGGGATAACGTCTTTAATCAGCGGATGGTCCGGAACGATAGAAAGACGGTCATCTTTCCTCTGAATCCGGCCAACAAAACGGCTCAGGAACGGCTCAACCAGCTCTTCAGGTTCAGCGGATTCGCGTTCCTTTTCGGTGTGGATCACGGCTACGATACGGTCACCGTGCATCACTTTTTTCATCTGCGGCGGCGGAATAAAGTAGCTTTTTTGCGCATCGACTTCGAGGAAACCAAAGCCTTTTTCCGTGGCTTTAACGACACCTTCCGCACGGGGTGTTTTGGAATGAAGTTGCTGTTTTAGCTGCGCGAGCAGCGGGTTGTCCTGAAACATAGTTTTGTATTTTCGTGGCTGAAAGAGCGGCTGACAGTTTTACGCGAATCTGCCTGTTGCAGCAAGCGCTCTTTCTGCAAAAAATCCGTCCCTGACTGAGCAAAAAGCCACACACTCGGTCAGGATGCTTATGGCAGGGTCAGGCAATATCGCCGAAGGCAATTTTCAGACGGTTTAACCAGCCGCATAACGCGCACCAGATGAGCAATCCGATGGCCGATGTTTCGCTAATTCCCTGATCTTTCAACTGGGCAAAATGCGCCGGGCTAAAACGATCGGGGGCGCAGGTCAGCATCTGGACCGCTTGTGCAATGGCACCTTCTTTCTCTCGAGTTTGTCCTAATCGTTTGAGTACCCGATCACCGTTACGAACGGCTTCGGCAAGATCATCATCGCCGTGCCAGCTCTGCCAGCTTTCGCTAAAACAGTTTACGCTGCCGTTAATACGCGCCGTGTAGAGGGTCACCAGGGGAGATATGTTGTCGTCCGCTAACGCAGAGTGCGCGCCTGTATAAATTTCACCCAGGGCATCCAGAGTCGGTGACTCATGCGCCAGCACGGGGGCGAGGAGGCGAAATGCAGACAATGGCTGCCAGGCGGCGAGGGACTCAAGTTGACGTGCGCTGGCAGTGCGTAAATCCACCGTCGCAATACCCGGCGTCCACTCGGTTTGCGTTTCCACAAAGCGGGTCTGTTCGGCCTCCTGTTGCATCTCCATGCCGGGGATCCAGCGTACGGGTTGCCCCTGCAGTGCCTGAAAAGTGGCAATGGCACGAGCCTGAAAACCAATAAAACCGATAACCTGGCCCATCAGGATAATGTCGTATTCCGTCAAACCCACTTCATCCAGTTGCTGACGGGCGCGGGCGTCGATAACAGCAGGCGAAAGGGCGAGCTGGCGGGCATATTGTGTGATTTGCGCCAGGCGTCGGTTACTCTCGCGGGAAGAATCAGGCCCGGGAAGGGGGGCAAGACGGGCAGCATAGTGATTACACAGACGCTGGACGCCATACACCTGGGCAACGGTTAAGGCGGTGCTAAGACGATCATAGGCACCGAATGTGTGCAGGCGGTTAACCGTCACTCGCTGGGGAAACAGTAATTTGTACAGCGCCCTTGCCGGTGTCAGCCAGCTTTCACATGCCTGAATTAACGCATCCGACAGCGTGAGGTTGAGGAGGAATGGATCGTCAACTGTTGCCGCTTCGGGAACTAAGGGTAGCGCCTGAGCCTGACGGGCGCTCGACTGGGTTTCATGATACCAGTGGCTTTTGCCGGAAACACGGCGTTGTTCCATGGTCGTTCCTTGGTCTAAAAGTGGCGATCCGGACACGTCGTTATGCTGGTACGCGGATCTTTTTCGCTGCTTTATCCTGGCGTATGCGGGGAGAGGGATGAAAGAATGTTAAGTGATAATAAATATCAGAAAGATATATATAACGTTAAAAGCACGGGCAGCAGGAAGGCAGTAATAGTGTAGGTAAAATTCGGGGGGATAAATAAGAGAAATGACAGGAAAACTCGCCCTCTACGGCAGAGGGCGAGGGGGATTATTTCAGTTCCAGCTCGTTCATTGCAGCGATGTTAAAACCACCGTCAACGTGCACCACTTCACCAGAAATACCGGCAGACAGGTCGGAACACAGGAAGGCCGCAGTGTTACCCACATCTTCAATGGTCACGGTGCGGCGAATCGGGGTCACCGCTTCGCAATGGGACAGCATTTTACGGAAATCTTTGATACCCGATGCCGCCAGGGTGCGGATTGGGCCCGCCGAGATGCCGTTTACGCGCACACCTTCCGGGCCCATCGCGTTTGCCATGTAGCGTACGTTGGCTTCCAGAGAGGCTTTCGCCAGGCCCATCACGTTATAGTTAGGGATAGCGCGTTCTGCACCCAGGTAGGACAGGGTCAGCAACGCTGAGCCCGGATTCAGCATTTTACGACAGGATTTCGCCAGTGCTACGAAGCTGTAGGAGCTGATGTCATGGGCGATTTTAAAGCCCTCGCGGGTCACGGCGTTAACGTAGTCACCGTCCAGTTGGTCGGCAGGCGCAAAGCCGATGGAATGAACGAATCCGTCGAATTTCGGCCAGATTTTAACCAGGTCGCTGAACAGGGTGTCGATGCTGGCATCTTCTGCAACATCGCAAGGCAGCACGATGCTGGAACCCAGTTGCGCGGCAAACTCTTCAACACGGCCTTTCAGTTTGTCGTTCTGATAGGTGAAGGCCAGTTCAGCACCTTCGCGGTGCATCGCTTGCGCAATGCCGTAGGCGATGGAAAGTTTGCTGGCAACACCTGTTACCAGAATGCGCTTACCGGTGAGAAAACCCATGGTTTTGGTCCTTGTCATCTCGGTTAAACGACCGACGATAAACACCGATCGTTGTTAAAACGCGGCGACTCTGGCATGACTCGCCGGATGAGTTAATCCGACCACTGAAAGGGACGTTCGCCTCAGCGATCCTGCCGCCAGGCATCGGCAGTCAATGCTTCACCAAAATGTCCGGCAATCAAACGCTTAGTCAGATCATGCAGCGGGGAGGACAGAACGCTGGCAGTGCTGCCGCGTTCCACGACTTCCCCCTGATGCATCACCAGCACCTGATCGCTAATGTGCTTCATCATGCCAATATGCTGGGTCACATAAATATAAGCGATACCCTGTTTTTCCTGTAATTCCAGCATCAGGTTAATAAGTTGCGAGCGCATCGACATATCCAGCGAGGCCAGCGCCTCGTCGGCGATTATCACCTTCGGGCGCAATATCAATGCACGGGCCAGGCCCAGACGCTGTTTTTGCCCTGGTGCGAACATGTACGGGTAGTAGCTGGCGTGATCCGGCAGCAGGCCGACCATGCGCAATGTTTCATAGATACGATTTTGCCGCGCCTCCGGTTCCAGGTCGGTGTTGAGCCGCAGCGGGAAATCGAGGATCTGCGAAATACGCTGACGCGGATTAAGCGAGGTCGACGGGTCCTGGAAAATCATGCGGATGCGCTGACTGCGAAACGAATAATCGCCGTAATTGAGTGGATGATCGTCAATCAATAACTCACCAGTGGAGGGTTCAATCATGCCCGCCAGCATTTTTGCCAGCGTTGACTTGCCGGAACCGTTCTCACCGATAATCGCCAGGGTTTGCTTCTCGCGCAGGGTAAAACTGAGTGGCTTCACCGCCTCTACGGTTTGCGGACGAAACCACCCAGTACGGTAGCGAAAGGTCTTGCTCAGGTTACGCACTTCTAGCAGTGTTTCGACCATCTCACTCTCTCTCCATATTCAGCGGGAAATGACAGGCATACAGATGGTTTTTCGCACCACTCAGACGCGGTCTTTCTACACATTTACGTTGGGCATACGGGCAGCGTGGCCCAAGGCGGCAGCCAATCGGCAGGTGTTCCAGTAGCGGAATGGCACCTGGCATAGTATTCAGGCGGCTCTTATGCGTCATCGCACTGCCAAAATCCGGGATCGCGCGAATCAACGCCTGGGTATAGGGATGGTGCGGTGTGGTCACCAGATCTTCACTTGGCGCGGTTTCCACCGTTTGTCCGCAGTACATAACGTTAATGCGGTCGGCCCAGTTGCTCAGCATCTGCAAATCGTGGCTGATCAACAAAATGGTGGTGTTGTTGTTCTGGTTCAGGCGGGTCAGCAGACGGAAAATTTGCGCCTGTGTCGTCGGTTCCATCGCGTTGGTCGGTTCATCGGCAATGAGCAGGCGAGGTTGGTTAGCCAGTGCGATGGCGATCATCACTTTCTGGCATTCCCCTTCGGTCAGTTCGTAGGGGAAACTGCGCATCGCATCTTTATGATCTTTGATGCCTACGCGGTGCAACAACTCGATGGCGCGCTGCTTGCGCCAGCCAAAGCGACGGAAGAAACCGCCTTTCCACGTCCAGCCAGGGATATTCTGCATCAGTTGTTTGCCAATGCGTTCGGAGGGATCGAGACAGGACTGCGGCTCCTGGAAAATCATCGACACGTTATGGCCAAGCAGGTTACGCCGCTCACGCGAGGAAAGGCGCATCAGATCGATATCGTCGAAACGCATACGATCGGCGGTGACGCGCCAGTTCTCTTTCGCCACGCCGCAAATGGCCTTGGCGATAAGGCTTTTACCAGAACCGGACTCACCCACCAGACCGCGTATTTCCCCTTCGGCCAGCGTCAGGCTCACCCGGTCGACGGCTTTGACCCAGTCGTCACCGGTCTTCACTTCAATGGTCAGATTGCGAATGTCCAGCAGTGGCATTATTCCACCCCCGCATTAATCGCGCGGCGAATACCATCGCCCAGCAGATTGACTAACAGAACGCTCAACATAATTGCAGCACCTGGCAGCATAACTGTCCAGGGGGCAACATAAATGAGTTCCAGCGCATCACCGAGCATGGCTCCCCATTCCGGAGAAGGAAGCTGCGCCCCTAAATCAAGGAAGCCCAGAGCGGCGATATCCAGAATCGCCATCGACAGCGAGCGGGTAATCTCAGTGACCAGCCCGGAGGTCATGTTGGGCAACACGGCGAACCACAGAATATTCAGCGTTGATGCGCCGTCCAGACGGGCGGCAATAACGTACTCTTTTTCCAGTTCATCGTGCACCATGCTGTAAACCGACCGCACCATGCGCGGCAGGAGCGCCAGCCAGACGGCGAACATGGCGTGGGAAAGGTGCGGCCCGGCGAAGGCCACGACAATAATGGCCAACAACAGTGACGGAATAGAGAGCAGAGTATCCAGAATATGATTCAGCACCGCGGAGCGCAGGCCGTGCGTTGCTCCGGCGAATACCCCCAGCGCCAGCCCAAAAAGTGTAGCGCCGAATGTCACCAGAAAAGCACCGCCCACGGTTGGCGCCGCGCCGCTTAACAAACGACTTAACACATCGCGGCCCAAATCGTCGGTGCCGAGGAAGAAAGAGACCTCGCCATAGCGCGACCATGATGGTGGCAAGAGCTGATAGCCCAAAAACTGCTGATCGATGCCATAGGGGGCGAACCAACCACCGAATACGCACAGCACCACCAGCGCCGCACAGCCGTACAGGCCAATCATCGCCGTGGTGTCGCCGTAGAATTTTCGCCATGCGGTGAGTCGCGTACTGGGCGGACGCTTTTCTCTGTAGACGCTATCGTAAGGCATGCGATTCCTTATGTTTCAATGGGTTAGCCAGTGCACCCAGGATATCAGAAAGCACGTTCACGATGATAACCAGCGAGCCTATCACCATCACCCCGGCAGAGATTGCCGCATAATCTTGTTGGCGGATGGCGTTGATGACCCAGCGCCCCAGCCCTGGCCAGCTGAACACCATCTCGGTGATCATCGCCAGCGTCAACATGGTCGAAAACTGCAGGCTCAGGCGTGGGATAACCGGTGGCAGGGCATTGTGCAGCACATGGCGGCGCAAGATGGTCAGGCGTGAAATACCGCGCGTTGCTGCTGCCTTAACGTAGTTTTTGTCGAACACTTCGATGGTGCTGATACGCATCAGCCGGATGACTTCGGTCGTGGGTGCCATCGCCAGCGTCAGCACCGGCAGCACCATATGGCGAATGGCGCTGATGATCATTTCGTCACGCCATGGGGAATCAGACAACCAGGCATCAATAATAGAAAAACCAGTGACTGTCTTTACTTCGTACAAGAGGTCGAAACGGCCAGAAACTGGTAGCCAGCCCACGGTCAGGGAAAAGAAGAGCGTTAACAGTAGCGCAAGCCAGAACACCGGAATGGAGAAACCGAGCAGGGCGATGGCGCTGATCAGTTTGTCCTGCCATTTATTGCGCATAATGCCCGCCATCATGCCCACGGGAATACCCACCAGCAGGGCAAAACTGAAGGCGAAAATGCACAGTTCCATGGTGGCCGGGAACACTTCTTTAAGCTGCTCAGAAATCAACTGGCCGTTGATACTCGACACACCAAAATCCCAGTGCAGCAGCCCGTTAAACCAGAAAACCCAGGCGTTCCACAGCGACGCGCCCTGCAACGGCGCGTGAGGCGTGAAATAACTCAGGCTAAAGCCGATAAACGTCAACAGAAACAGCGTCACCAGCAGAAGCAGCAGGCGGCGTAAGGTAAAAATGATCATGGTTTTTTCACCTCTTCTTTTTCCCGCGTCACCCCGGCGAACGAGGCGCTGCCAAATGGGCTCAGCACCAGCCCTTTAATATCATAGCGGTAAGCCTGCAGACGTAGCGACGAGGCGAGCGGCAGAACCGGAAGTTCCTGCGCCAGGATTTTCTGTGCCTCATCATACGCATCAATGCGTTGGGACAGTTGCTGTGATGCCAGCGCTTTTTGCAGCACGCTGTCAAAATCGCGATTACACCAGTGCGCGAAATTGGTCTGAGAATCGATAGCTGCGCAGCTCAGTAAGGGGCGGAAGAAGCTGTCCGGGTCATTACTGTCGGTTGCCCAGCCGGAAAGGATAAGGTCATGGTTCATATCCATCAGGCGCGCTTCCTGGAAGCGGCCTTCAACGGGAACGATGACGATCTTAACGCCAATCTGCGCCATATCAGCCTGAATCAGCTCGGCCGTTTTGAGCGGGCTGGGGTTCCAGGCCTGTGAGGTGGTCGGCACCCACAAATGCAGCGTCAGGTTTTCCAGCCCAAGCTCTTTCAGGCGTGCCCGTGCTTTTTCCGGATCGTATGCCGTGACTTTCGCTTCACTGTCATAAGCCCAGGAGGCGCGCGGCAGAATCGACGCGGCGGTTTCAGCCGTGCCATAATAGATGGACTGCATCAGGCGCTGGTTATTGATGGATAATGCCAGCGCGTGGCGAACTTCCGGGTTGTTGAGCGGCGCTTTGTCGGTATTAAACGCCAGATAGGCGATGTTCATGCCCGGACGCAGCGTCAGGCGCAGGCGCGGGTCGTCGCGCAAAATCGTTAACTGGCTTGCCGCAGGCCAGGCCAGCACATCGCACTCACCGGTCAGCAATTTAGATAAGCGCCCGGTACCGCCGGAGCCCAAATCCACTACCACCTGTGGCATCAGTGGCGTTCCGCGCCAGAAGTGTGCGTGACGTTGTAACCTGACATATTGCCCGGCGCGGTATTCCGCTAACTGGAACGGACCTGTGCCGACGGGCTGGCGGTCAAGCAGTTCCTGATGGTCTGATTTAGCCAGAATTGCCGCGTATTCGGCGGACATCACAGACGCGTAATGGGTGGCCAGGTGCCACAGGAAAGAGGCGTCCGGCTGACGCAGGCGAAATTCCACCGTGTGGGTATCGAGCTTGCGGACGCTTTGCACGGAATCGGCAAATTGCAGGCTGTCGAAATACGGGAAGCTGGCACCGTTAACGTTATGCCAGGGATTATCGCGATCAAAAATGCGCTGGAAGGTAAAAACAACGTCGTCGGCGTTGAAATTACGTTTGGGTTTGAACCATTCGGTGGTCTGAAACGCGACGCCATCACGCAGGTGGAAGCGATAAGTCGCGCCGTTATCCAGTACTTCCCAGCTTTCCGCCAGTTCGGGTACCAGGCGGTAGGTATAGGGGTCCACGTCCAGCAGGCGATCGTAAAGCTGCGCCGCCAGCGTATCCACAGTCAGGCCGCTGCCCGCTTTCTGTGGGTTAAATGTGCTTACCTGTCCGTTAACGCAATAAACGAAACCGCTATCGCGAATATCAGCAGGCGCCGTCTGCGGTGAAGCAGATTGCGCAATACCGGCCCACAGGCTCGCGGCGATCAGCAGGAAAGGGGGAAGCAGACGCATGTTTTTTTCAACGATTTTAGATTCATGAGCAAAGTGTATCGCACTTGCCATAGCTTCGTACAAATGTCTGATGACGACTGCTGTTATTGTCAGCGATTTCAGCTGATCTGGTGTTTTTTCAACAGTGCGCGCAGCTGGTGATAGGTCAGTCCCAGCAGTTCAGCGGCCCGTTTCTGGTTAAATTTCGACTGCTGCAAACTGTTTAACAGCAATTCGTGTTCCTGATTATGCTGAAACTGGCGTAGGTCGACAGGCAGTGTGGGTAACCCGTCTGATTCAGGGAAAACCGCCTCGACGGTGGGAGTCTCATTATTGAAAGGATCGATAATGATTTCATCCAGCGGCGTTTCGCTGGTGCCGTGGCGATATACAGAACGTTCGACCACGTTTTTCAGCTCACGAATATTCCCCGGCCAGCTGTAGCGCATCAGTGTTTCCCGCGCGTGGTCGGTAAAGCCTGAGAACAGCGGCATGTTCAATTCTCGGCACATCTGGATGGCAAAATGATCGGCCATCAGCATGATGTCGCTCTGACGCTGGCGTAGCGAAGGAAGCTGCACCACATCAAACGCCAGACGATCCAACAGGTCGGCGCGGAAGGTGCCTTTGTAAACCATCTCCGGCAGGTTGGCATTGGTGGCGCATACCAGGCGTACGTTAACCTGCAGAGGCTGGCTGCCACCGACGCGCTCCAGTTCACCGTATTCAATCACGCGCAGCAGTTTTTCCTGCACCAGCATGGGGGCGGTGGCCAGCTCATCGAGAAACAGCGTGCCACCGTCGGCGCGTTCAAAACGTCCGGGATGGCGTTTTTGCGCCCCGGTAAAGGCCCCCGCTTCATGGCCAAACAGTTCGGTATCGAGCAGATTTTCGTTAAGCGCGGCGCAGTTCAGGGAGATAAACGGCCCTTGCCAGCGGCTCGACAGGTAGTGCAGACGATTGGCGATTAATTCTTTCCCTGTGCCGCGTTCGCCGATGATAAGCACCGGTTTATCGAGCGGAGCCAGACGCGAAACCTGTTCCAGCACTTCAATGAAGCTGTTGGATTCGCCCAGCAGATTGTCTCTTTGTTCAGCCATGATGAATTTCGCCACTTGTTAGCGTTATTCACCACTGTAGACTAAAAAACCGCAGCGGTAAAATTTAGCATTTTGTTAAAAATCAATTTGTTAAAAAATTGGCACGAAGATTGTAATACCTGAGAGCAGGGCAAGGCCCGATTACAGAAATCAAGAGGAACAGATTATGGGTATTTTTTCTCGTTTTGCCGACATCGTGAACGCCAACATCAACTCGCTGCTGGAGCGCGCAGAAGATCCGCAAAAGCTTGTGCGTCTGATGATTCAGGAAATGGAAGACACGCTGGTCGAAGTGCGTTCAACCTCAGCCCGTGCGCTGGCGGAGAAAAAACAGCTCGTCCGTCGCGTTGAACAGGCGACCGCGCAACAGGTTGAATGGCAGGAAAAAGCCGAGCTGGCACTGCGTAAAGATAAAGACGATCTTGCCCGCGCGGCGTTGATCGAAAAACAAAAAGTAACGGCGCTGATTGAAACGCTGGAGCAGGAAGTGGTGCAGGTGGATGAAACCCTCGCCCGGATGAAAAAAGAGATCGGCGAGCTGGAAAGCAAGCTTAGCGAAACGCGTGCGCGCCAGCAGGCACTCTCTTTACGCCATCAGGCCGCGAGTTCGTCCCGCGATGTGCGTCGCCAGCTTGATAGCGGCAAGATTGATGAGGCGATGGCCCGTTTTGAATCTTTCGAACGCCGCATTGACCAGATGGAAGCCGAAGCGGAGAGCCACGGTTTCGGTAAACACAAAACGCTGGATCAGCAGTTCTCCGAACTGAAAGCGGATGACGAAATCAGCGAACAACTGGCGCAGCTGAAAGCAAAAATGAAACAGGATAATCAATAACATTTTTGCAAGACATTGCAGGCGGCATCGGGAGATGTCGCCCCATTATCACCTGTAAGGAGTACACATGAGCGCGCTTTTTCTGGCTATTCCCCTGACGTTATTCGTGCTGTTTATTTTGCCGGTCTGGATATGGCTGCACTACAACAACCGCTCTTCACGCGGCGAACTCGCGCAAAGTGAGCAGCAACGGCTGGTGCAACTGAGCGACGAAGCCCGGCGGATGCGTGAACGTATTCAGGCGCTGGAAGATATTCTCGATGCAGAGCATCCGAACTGGAGAGATCGCTGATGGCAGGTTTAAACAGCAATAAAAAATTATGGCGTATCCCGCAGCAAGGGATGGTGAAAGGGGTGTGTGCCGGGGTGGCACACTATCTGGATGTGCCGGTGAAACTCATTCGTTTGATCACTGTGCTGGCCATGTTGTTCGGGCTGTTTTTCCCGGTTGTGGTGGTCTATATCGTCATGACCTTTTTCCTGGATCCGATGCCAGAGAGCGCGGTTGACGCTGAAAACACGCCAACCAGCAGCCAGCTTCTGGATGCCGTAGACGCGGAACTGGAAGCTGGTGAACGCCGTCTGCGCCAGATGGAACGTTATGTCACTTCCGACACGTTCTCACTGCGCAGCCGTTTTCGACAGCTTTAATGAAGAGGTATAAGGAAATGGCAACCTGGCAACAAACAACGCTGAAAGTCAAACCGGGGATGAAAATCGCCGGGAAAGTGGTCCTGCTGGCCGCGCTGCGCTTTGGCCCGGCGGGTGTGGCAGGCTGGGCGGTGAAATCGGTGGCACGACGCCCGGTAAAACTGCTGTTGGCCTTCGCGCTTGAACCGTTGCTCAATCGCCTGGCGAGCAAATTCTCGAAGCGTTTTATGCAGTAATCCGCGCGGAAAATGCGATAACGGCGGTACAACGGCAAAATGGCTGCGCGTATAGTTGGCGAAGGACTCAACAACACCAAAGGAAGGACAGATGCTAAAAGAAACGGTTATCGCTGCTGCGCTCGCTGCCAGCACGCCGGCGTTTGCTGCAGAACACTGGATTGATGTGCGGATACCGGAACAATTCCAGCGCGAGCATGTTCAGGGGGCGCTAAACATCCCGCTCAGCGATATTCAGGCCGAAACCTTTTCGCCACTGGCAAAAGAGGACACCCTTTACCTGTACTGCAATTCCGGGCGTCATGCGACGCTGGCACAGGATGCGTTGCAAAAATTGGGTTACCAGCATGTCGTCAATATGGGCGGCATTGCCGGTCTGAACAAACCCGTGGTGACCGCCGAATAACACCTTCCTGCGGCGGGGCCATTCGCCTCGCCACCGTTGATATCTGCCGAAGTACACCTCATCTCATATATTCTATGAATAAATTTTCAGATTTCATGGCGGCACGGAATGACGATTGAACGATGGAAAAATGAACTGAATGCGCTGGTCAATCGCGGGATGGATCGCCATCTGCGCATCGCCGTGACCGGGCTTAGCCGGAGCGGCAAGACGGCGTTTATCACCGCGATGGTTAATCAGTTGCTTAACATTCACGCAGGCGCGCGCCTGCCGTTGCTCAGCGCGGTGCGGGAAGAACGTCTGCTTGGCGTTAAGCGCGTGCCTCAGCGTGATTTTGGTATCCCACGTTTTACCTATGATGAAGGGCTGGCGCAGCTTTACGGCACGCTGCCGATATGGCCCACGCCGACACGCGGCGTGAGCGAGATTCGCCTGGCACTGCGTTTCCGTTCGCAGGACTCCCTGCTGCGCCATTTTAAAGAGACCTCCACGCTGTACCTGGAAATTGTCGACTATCCGGGGGAATGGCTGCTGGATTTACCGATGCTCGCCCAGGATTACCTGAGCTGGTCGCGGCAGATGCGCGGCCTGTTGCAGGGGCAACGCGGAGAATGGTCGCAGAAGTGGCAGGACTTGTGTGAAGGGCTGGATCCTTTAGCACCCGCCGATGAAAACCGCCTGGCGGACATTGCCGCCGCGTGGACCGATTATTTGCACCAGTGCAAACGGGAAGGGCTGCATTTTATTCAGCCGGGACGTTTTGTTCTGCCTGGTGATATGGCCGGTGCGCCTGCGCTGCAGTTTTTCCCATGGCCCAATGTGGACGACACGGGCGAAGCGAAACTGGCGCAGGCGGGTAAACACACCAATGCAGGTATGCTGCGTGAGCGGTTTAACTACTATTGCGAGCGCGTGGTGAAGGATTTTTATAAGAATTACTTCCTGCGTTTTGACCGCCAGATCGTGCTGGTAGACTGCCTGCAACCGCTCAATAGCGGGCCGCAGGCCTTTAGCGATATGCGTCTGGCGCTCACGCAACTGATGCAAAGTTTTCACTACGGCCAACGGACGCTGTTCCGCCGTCTGTTTTCGCCGGTTATCGACAAACTGCTGTTTGCCGCGACCAAAGCCGACCATGTCACCCTCGATCAGCACGCCAATATGGTGTCGTTGCTCCAGCAACTGATCCAGGATGCGTGGCAAAACGCCGCGTTTGAGGGCATCAGCATGGATTGTGTTGGCCTGGCATCCGTTCAGGCAACGCAAAGTGGGTTGATTGAGGTTAACGGCGAGAAGATCCCCGCCTTACGCGGTCATCGCCTGAGCGATGGTTCACCGCTGACATTCTACCCCGGCGAAGTCCCGGCGCGTTTGCCCGGGCAGGCATTCTGGGAAAAGCAGGGGTTTCAGTTTGAGTCCTTCCGTCCGCAGGTGCTGGACGTTGATAAGCCGTTGCCGCATATCCGTCTGGATGCCGCGCTGGAGTTTTTACTGGGAGATAAATTGCGATGAGCGAACCACTCAAACCGCGTATCGATTTTGCCGGGCCGCTGGAAGCGGAAACCGTCATGCAGGTCAAAGCCGCGCAGATATTCAGCGGCGATCAGGTGGAAAACTTTGCGCCGGTCAATCCCGACGAAATCCGTGACGAAGGCCCGGCAGAAGCCGCAGTAGAGGCTGCGCTGCGACCTAAACGTAGCCTGTGGCACAAAATGGTCCTCACCGGGATGGCGCTGTTTGGCGCAAGCGTGGTGGGACAGGGCGTGCAATGGGCGATGAATGCCTGGCAGACCCAGGACTGGGTGGCGATGGGCGGTTGCGCCGCCGGAGCATTGATTGTCGGTGCGGGCGTCGGATCCGTGGCGACGGAGTGGCGTCGGCTGTGGCGCTTGCGTCAGCGTGCGCAGGCGCGGGACGATGCGCGGGAACTGCTGCACAGTCACGGGACGGGAAAAGGGCGCGCATTTTGCGAAACCCTGGCGCGTCAGGCTGGGCTCGATCATGCACATCCGGCACTGCAACGCTGGTATGCCGCCATCCATGAAACGCAAAACGACCGGGAAGTGGTGTCACTGTATGCCCAAATTGTTCAGCCGGTGCTGGATAACCAGGCTCGGCGTGAAATCAGCCGCTCAGCGGCAGAATCTACCCTGATGATTGCCGTTAGTCCGCTGGCAGTGGTCGATATGGCGTTTATCGCCTGGCGCAACCTGCGTTTGATTAACCGCATTGCCACGCTGTATGGCATTGAGCTGGGATATTACAGCCGACTGCGGCTGTTCCGCCTGGTGCTGCTTAATATCGCCTTTGCCGGGGCCAGTGAAATTGTGCGCGAAGTGGGGATGGACTGGATGTCGCAAGATCTTGCGGCGCGTCTTTCTGCCCGCGCGGCACAAGGGATTGGCGCAGGCCTGTTGACTGCCCGCTTAGGTATCAAAGCCATGGAGCTGTGCCGTCCGCTGCCGTGGCTTGGTGATGACAAACCGCGCCTCGGGGATTTCCGCCGTCAGCTCATCGTTCAGCTCAAAGAGACAGTGCAAAAGGGTAAAGCACCGAAGAGTGATGGACTATAAATTGCGCGCTGCGCGTATAACTTTACGGCGTAGCGCCCAATTTTCCGCCATGCTGTCAATATTTCTTGACAGACATCTTCCTGCCGGACGGGAACTGACATATCATCCTGGCATTAGTTGATTATGTAGGGTGATATTTCCATGCGTCTTGAAGTCTTTTGTGAAGACCGGCTGGGTTTGACACGCGAACTGCTGGATTTACTGGTGTTACGCGGCATTGATTTACGCGGAATTGAGATAGACCCTGTCGGGCGCATCTACCTGAATTTTGCCGCTCTGGAGTTTAATACATTCAGCAGTCTGATGGCGGAGATTCGCCGCATCCCTGGCGTCACCGATGTGCGCACCGTATTGTGGATGCCTTCCGAGCGTGAACATCGTGCCTTAAGCGCGGTGCTGGAAGCGTTGCCGGAACCGGTTTTATCGCTGGATATGAAAGGTAAAATCGAGCTGGCAAACCCGGCCAGTTGCCAGCTGTTTGCGCTGGACCAGAGCAAATTGCGCAATCACAACGCGGTCCAGCTGATTTCTGGTTTTAACTTCACGCGCTGGCTGGAAAGCAACCCACATAACTCCCACAGCGAACATGTTGCTATTAGCGGACAAAACTTCCTGATGGAAATCACCCCGGTACATCTGGAAGGGGAAACCGGCGAACCGGTTCTGACCGGCGCGGTGGTCATGCTGCGTTCCACCGTCCGCATGGGTCGTCAGCTTCAAAATCTCTCGCAACAGGATCTGGGTGCATTCAGTCAGATTGTTGCCGTCAGTCCGAAGATGCGTCAGGTGATGGAGCAGGCGCGTAAGCTGGCCACGCTGACCGCACCGCTGCTGATCACCGGTGACACGGGCACGGGCAAAGATCTGCTGGCGCGCGCTTGTCATATGGCCAGCCCGCGTGCGGCGAAACCCTATCTGGCGCTGAACTGCGCATCGATTCCGGAAGATGCCGTCGAAAGCGAGCTGTTCGGCCACGCCCCGGAAGGGAAAAAGGGCTTCTTTGAGCAAGCCAACGGCGGCTCGGTATTGCTGGATGAAATCGGTGAAATGTCGGCGCGGATGCAGGTCAAACTGCTGCGTTTTCTCAACGACGGAACATTCCGCCGTGTCGGTGAAGACCACGAGGTGCACGTTGATGTGCGGGTGATCTGTGCCACCCAACGTAACCTGGTGGATTTGGTGCAAAAGTGTTTGTTCCGTGAAGACCTTTATTATCGCCTGAATGTACTGACGCTGAACCTGCCGCCGCTGCGCGAGCGTCCGCAAGACATCATGCCGCTGACCGAACTCTTCGTTGCGCGCTTTGCCGATGAGCAAGGCGTTCCCCGCCCCAAACTCTCGGCCGATGTGGGTAATGTCCTGACGCGTTACGGCTGGCCGGGTAACGTCCGTCAGCTGAAGAACGCCGTTTATCGTGCGCTTACCCAACTGGAAGGTTATGAGCTGCGCTCACAGGATATCCTGCTGCCGGACTTTGATGCGGCCACCATGCCGGTGGGTGAAGATGCGATGGAAGGGTCGCTGGATGAGATCACCAGCCGCTTTGAACGTTCGGTGCTGACGCAGCTTTATCGCAATTTCCCCAGCACGCGTAAGCTGGCTAAACGCCTTGGCGTCTCGCATACGGCGATCGCGAATAAATTGCGGGAATATGGATTGAGTCAGAAGAAGGGCGACGAGTAATGCGGATTGCCCGGCAAACAGTGCGTTGCCGGGCAGACTTTCTTAGCCTTTCAGCACTTCCAGCGCGGAAGTATAGTCAGGCTCGTTGGTGATTTCATTCACCAGCTGGCTGAAAATGATGTTGTCGTTTTCGTCAATCACCACCACAGCACGCGCCGCCAGGCCTTTCAGTGCGCCTTCAGAAATGCCCACACCGTAGTTTTCCAGAAACTCTGCGTTACGCAGAGTGGACAGGGTGATCACATTGCTCAGACCTTCTGCGCCGCAGAAGCGAGACTGGGCGAACGGCAGGTCAGCAGAAATGCACAGCACGACGGTGTCGTTTACGCCTGTTGCCAGTTCGTTAAATTTACGCACAGATGCGGCGCAAACACCGGTATCAATGCTCGGGAAAATGTTCAGAACTTTGCGCTTACCTGCAAACTGGCTCAATGCAACGTCAGACAGATCTTTTGCTACGAGAGAGAATGGCGCGGCTTTGGAGCCGATCTGCGGAATCTTACCGGCAACGGAAACTGGATTACCCTGGAAATGGACAAGCTGTGACATAGATATCTTCCTGTTTACATATAGTTAACTTCGGCGCTAGTGTATTCTGAAAGCAAGGACCACGGCAAACCTAATTTCGCATCTATAATCGTGGAAAGGGCGGCAGAGGAGAAAGGGATGAGAAGCGTCAAGGTTTATGATGAAACCTGGCCGTTACACACGCCATTTGTGATCGCACGCGGTGCGCGTAGCGAGGCGCGGGTAGTGGTTGTTGAACTGGAAGATGACGGCGTGAAAGCCGTAGGAGAGTGCACGCCATACCCACGCTATGGCGAAAGCGAGGCCTCGGTTATCGCGCAGATCATGACTATCCTGCCGCAGCTGGAAAACCGGCTGACCCGTGAAGAACTCCAGACACTGCTGCCACCCGGCGCGGCGCGCAACGCTGTTGACTGCGCACTGTGGGATCTGGAGGCCCGGCGACAGGGTATGACGCTGGAACAGTATGTGGGCGTGACCTTGCCCGCCACTGTTACCACCGCGCAAACGGTGGTAATCGGAACACCCGAACAGATGGCCGCCAGTGCGTCGGCGCTGTGGGAAACCGGGGCGCGACTGCTCAAGGTGAAACTTGACGATCATTTGATCAGCGAAAGGCTGGTGGCGATCCGTGCTGCCGCGCCGGATGCCACGCTGATTGTCGATGCCAATGAAGCCTGGCAGAGCGAAGGGCTTGCCGCCCGCTGTCAGCTTCTGGCGGACCTCGGTGTGGCGATGCTGGAACAGCCGCTTCCGGCCGGTGACGATGCCGCGCTGGACAATTTTATCCATCCTCTGCC
Organism: Phytobacter sp. V69; assembly: GCF_965644215.1. NCBI lineage: Bacteria > Pseudomonadati > Pseudomonadota > Gammaproteobacteria > Enterobacterales > Enterobacteriaceae > Phytobacter > Phytobacter sp. V69. The sequence goes on along the minus strand of NZ_CBFFRL010000072.1, from coordinate 4,630 downwards.
CATCTGCGCTGACGAAAGTTGCCACACGCAGCGGGATCTCGCGGGGCTGGTGGGGCGCTATGAAATGGTCAACATCAAGCTGGACAAAACCGGTGGGCTGACAGAAGCGCTGACCCTTGCCCGTGCGGCGCGCGAGCAAGGTTTTGGTCTGATGCTGGGCTGTATGATTTGCACCTCGCGGGCCATTGGCGCGGCGCTACCTCTGGCCGCTGAGGTCCGTTTTGCCGATCTCGACGGCCCCACCTGGCTTGCGGTGGATGTTGAACCGGCACTGCATTTCACCCCCGGTCAGCTTCATCTCGCCATATCATGACGCAGCAGCGCGGTCATCGCGCTGAGGTATTTCTCGCTGGCTTCATCGGCTGAAACCGGCGGGAATTCCAGCGTGATGCAGTGCAAATTCATATCCGCACACCAGCTGCCAAATGAGCCCGGCGTTTCATAACCGACGCTGGTGACCAGCGGTAGGCTAAACGCCTGCGCCAGCCACTGGCCAAACGCACTGTTACGCGGATCTTCCACGCACGCCAGCGGATCGTGAAACGATACCACCCAGGCCGGACGCAACTGATGAATCAGCTGGCACAATGCCTGTGTTTCCGGTTCAGAGCCGGGCGCATTCCCTGTCGACAACACCACATCACGCGCTTCGGCTGCGCTATTCCAGCGGTAAACCGTCTCGCCGGGCTTCCAGTTCGCGGCCGGGAAGTTGCGATTCAAATCCACACCGCTGGCATTGGCGCGCAGGCCAAGCTGACAACCATCCGGATTGACGGCCAGCACAACATGATGTCGGCGCAGCTCCGGTTTCAGCGTACGCAAGGCGCAGGAGAGCGCCACGATAGAGGAATTTTCATCACCGTGGGTTCCCGCAATGATAAGCCCGCTGGCGTGCGAGGCTTCAGTTGCCGGAAACCAAATGAGCGGAGCACCTAACAGAGAATGTCCGTAATGTTCGCTGCCGGAAGGAAAGGCACCTCGTTCCGGGCGTGGGCGTGAGGCAGGCATAGTCATCCTTTTTATGGTTGGCGTGTCGTAAGTGTTGGGCATCTTTCTCGCCCCGGCAAATTATTGCCGTATTCTGACAAAAAGGAATAGACGTCAACTTTCCGCCGACGAAGATTTGCATTCCCTCGTTCTAAAACAAATAATTACCCCATCTTTCGCTTAGCTTCAAAATATAAAAGGGGATCTCATGAAGCATCCTGTCTCGTTGCTCAGTTGTGCGCTTTTACTCTGTGGTTTTTCCTCATTGTCCTGGGCTGCGGATGTTCCCCAGGGCACGGTGCTGGCCCAGAAACAGGAGCTGGTGCGCCACATTAAAGACGAACCCGCGAGCCTTGATCCGGCGAAAGCGGTGGGGCTGCCGGAAATCCAGGTGATTCGCGATCTGTACGAAGGCCTGGTAAATCAGAATGAGAAGGGCGAAATCATTCCGGGGGTTGCCACGAAGTGGCAGACCAGCGATAACCGCGTCTGGACCTTCGCCCTGCGTAATGATGCGAAATGGTCCGATGGCACGCCCGTGACCGCACAAGATTTTGTTTATAGCTGGCAGCGTCTGGTCGACCCAAAAACAACGTCACCTTTTGCCTGGTTTGCCGCACTGGCGGGAATCACCAATGCGCAGGATATTATTGATGGTAAAGCGACACCGGATAAGCTTGGCGTGACGGCGGTTGACGCCCGCACTCTGCGCGTGCAACTCGATAAACCGCTGCCGTGGTTTGCCAATCTGGTGGCGAATTTCGCACTCTATCCGGTGCAGAAGACCAATGTGGAAAGCGGCGCCGACTGGACGCGTCCCGGCAATCTGGTGGGGAACGGCGCCTATGTGCTGGAAAACCGGGTGGTGAATGAGAAAATCGAGCTCAAACCCAATACCCATTACTGGGATAACAGCAAAACCGTCATTCAGAAGGTGACGTTTGTGCCAATCAACCAGGAAACGGCGGCGACCAATCGTTATCTTGCCGGTGATATTGATATCACTGAATCCTTCCCGAAAAACCAGTACCAGAAACTGCTAAAAGATATTCCGGGCCAGGTCTACACACCACCGCAATTGGGTACGTATTACTACGCTTTGAACACGCAGAAAGGCCCGACGGCCGATCCGCGCGTACGTCTGGCGCTGAGTATGACGGTCGACCGCCGCGTGGTGGCTGAAAAAGTGCTGGGGACCGGGGAAAAACCGGCCTGGCGCTTCACGCCGGATGTGACCGCAGGGTTTAAGCCTCAACCCTCTGCGATGGAAGAGATGAGCCAGGCGGAACTTAATGCGCAGGCAAAAACACTGCTGCAGGCGGCGGGTTACGGTCCGCAACGTCCGCTGGAGCTGACGCTGCTGTATAACACCTCTGAAACACATCAGAAAATCGCGATTGCGGTGGCATCGATGTGGAAAAAGAATCTGGGTATTGACGTCAAATTGCAGAACCAGGAGTGGAAAACTTACATTGATAGCCGCAATACCGGTAATTTCGATGTCATCCGCGCCTCCTGGGTGGGCGACTACAATGAGCCGTCTACCTTCTTATCGCTGCTGACTTCCACCCACAGTGGTAATATCGCGCGCTTCAAAGATCCGGCGTATGACAAAGTTATCAGCCAGGCCGCACAGGAAACGCAGGCGGCAGCCCGTAATGCGGATTACAACGCGGCAGAGAAAATCATTGCCGAAAAAGCGCCGATCATTCCTGTCTATCAGTACACCAATGGACGTCTGATTAAGCCGTGGCTGAAAGGTTATCCGATCACTAACCCGGAAGATGTGGCCTATACGCGCACGATGTATTTGATTAAACATTGATTCTCAGACTCTCCACTCATATAGCTGGCGCGGAAGTGCGCGCCAGCCCTGCATTTCTGTTCTTCCCGACGCTGAAGGATTAGTCTGAAAGCGCCTCAATATGTTCTTAAAAGTGTCAGTTCGCGGTTCGCTTGTCGGGCTGCTTGTTATAGTTAACGCATTCGAATGAAAGCGGAAACGTAGTATGACAATAAAAACATACCAGGCTTACGCAAAATTTCTAAAGGATGCGGTAGAGAATGAGCGTGAGGAATGTATCGTCGAGAAGCGGCTGGTGCTGACTGCGGCAGCGGCCATCGAAGAACTTGTCAATGTCGTCATGGAGCATGAATCAACACTGCTGAGTGGGAAGAACCCATCTGACGCGTAGTTATCGCGCGAAAACCGGGGGCCATGGAACGTTAGGGGAAAAAAAGCCCGCTTAAGTTAAGCGGGCAAAAATACTGGAAGCAATGTGAGCAATGTCGTACTGAATACCCGAGTGTTTTACTCAACTATTCAGTAATGAGAAAGATAATCCTTATCATTTAACCATTCAACCCCTTTTTTTGTGTGAGATGCAAATTTTGTTGTCCTTAAACAAAAACCATTCTCACTCTTTCGCTGACAATCTAAATGTTGTATTTATAATGCAACTTTTGGTGAGAGGGATGAAACATGAACGTAAGCGAACGAGCAGGGCATACTTTTTTAGCGAGTCTGGGCAAGACCCGTTTGCGTCCCGGCGGTGTGGAAGCGACAGAATGGCCGGTAATCCAGGCACAACTGAATGGTGACACAACGGTTCTGGAGGTGGCGTGCAATATGGCCACAACGTCGATCGAGCTGGCCCAGCGCTTTGGCTGTCGCATCTGCGCAATCGACATGGACAAGAACGCACTCGCCACGGCAACGCAGCGTGTACGTGAAGCGGGACTTAGCGAAAACATCCAGATTCTGGAAGCCAATGCCGGGAAATTGCCGTTTGCGGATGAGAGTTTTGATGTCGTGATAAACGAAGCCATGCTGACCATGTATGCAGACAAAGCGAAAGCCAAACTGGTGAGCGAATATTACCGGGTGCTGAAAAAAGGTGGCTGCCTGCTGACCCATGACATCATGCTAACCCGTGGTGACCTCGCGTCCGATTCACATGGGCAGTTGCAGGATGTGGTGAAGTCACACGTCAGCCCGATGAGCCAGCTTGCCTGGAAGCAACTGTTTCTCGACAGTGGGTTTAGCCGGGTAGATACCCACAGTGGCGCGATGTCGCTGATGTCGCCTGCCGGGCTTATCCGTGATGAAGGTTTGGGGCGGGCGATTAAAATTGTTTTCAACGGCATGCGTACCGCTGAAAATCGTAAACGTTTTACCGGCATGTTCCGCTATTTTCGAACCCATCGTAACCAGCTGAATTTTATTGCTTGTTGTTCGCGAAAATAAGTATGAAGCCGAACGTGAATACGATTTTGGTCAAAATTTGGTCGGAAAAATGTGTTATAGTGGTTATGTTTTAACCACACATGAGGATTATATGCAGACCGAATTAGACCCCACTCAACTGGCAATTGAATATCTCCGTCGCGACAAAAGCGGATTAACGCCTGCTGAATATCTTAAGAAATTAAAACAACTCAGGCTGGAATTCGCGGATTTGCTGACGCTCTCGCATAACGAGCTGAAAGAAGAGATCGATTTTGCCTGGCGGTTGGGCATCCACTAAACATCGTCCATTGTTGAAAAGCGCCCTCGCAAGGGCGCATTTTTTTGTGCACAGAAAACCCCCAGCTAGGCTGGGGGTTCCGGAAAGCTTTCAGCTTTAAGTCAGTTATCAAAACC